>CAXUBN010000220.1:0-4766 GCA_964249255.1 uncultured Acetobacteraceae bacterium
GCCAGGGCGTCGTGCGAAGCACGCTGTCGCGTGACGCCCTGGACCCGCCAAGGGCCATGGGCCCTTGGAACCCTATCTCAGGTTCATGCAGGACCGGTCGATGGGGCCGTCGATCGCGCTTGCCGTAGGACGCCGCCGGGGCCCTACCGCCCTTTCCCCGGCGGCCGTGAAGCCTTCGGGAGCGTGCCGATCAGGTCCGCCACGGCCTGGCGGATCGGCGTCAGGTCGAGGTCCGGCGCGAGGGTGTCCGGATCGAAGTCCTTGGCCAGCGGGTCGATGCCGAACAGCGCGCGCGCCAGGCGCGGATAGAGCAGCTGGCCCAGCAGGCGTTGCGCGGCCCCGTCCGCCGCCGCCGCCGACAGGCCGAAGGTCGTGCCGAGGTAGGCGGCCAACCGCGCCTCCACGTCCCCGAACATCACCTCGTGGTAGCGCGCCGCCCCCTCCGGGAACCGCGACACCTCCGACATGCTCACGCGCAGCATCTGCACCGAGGCCTCGTAGAGCAGGATCTCCAGATATCGGGCACAGAACGTGACCAGGGCCTCGGCCGGCTCGCCCGGATGGTCGCCGGGCGACCTGAGCCTGCCGCGGAACAGCTCCCGCACCAGCTCGATGACCGCGAGGAACAGCCTCTCCTTGCTCTCGAAGTGCGCGTAAAGCGACCGCTTGGAGGTGGCTGCGCGGGCGGCCACCTCGTCCATGGAGGTCCGCTCGAAGCCGAGCTCGAGGAACGCGTCCTTGGCGAGCCACAGGATATGCTCGCGGAGCGCGTCGCCTCGTCTGGCCATGGATCGATCATCGCCGAGGCCACCGCCCTTGCCAAATGTAAACTGTACGGTACAGTCTACATATTAACGTTAGCAAGGGATCAGGTTCTCATGATCGTCGTCACGGCACCCACCGGGCAGATCGGCAGCCAGCTGCTCCGGAACCTTTTGGACAAGGGCGAGCCGATCCGCGTGATCGCCCGCGACCCATCCAGGCTCGCCCCCGACATGCGCGACCGCGTGGAGGTGGTGCAGGGCTCGCATGACGACCCGGCGGTCGTGGACAAGGCGTTCCACGGCGCCGACAGCGTGTTCTGGCTGGTGCCGCCGGACCCCAGGGCGGCGAGCCTGGACGAGGCCTACGTCGAGTTCAGCCGGCCCGCCTGCGCCGCGTTCCGCACGCAGGGCGTCCGGCGCGTGGTGGCGATCTCGGCGCTCGGCCGCGGGACCTCGGTCGCCGGCCGCGCCGGGCACGTCACCGCCTCGCTGGCGATGGACGACCTGATCGCGGGCACGGGGGTCGCGTTGCGCACACTGACCATGCCGTCCTTCATGGACAACCTCGCGGGCCAGGCCGGCGCGATCAGGGAGCAGGGCATGTTCTTCTCGCCGATGCTGCCCGACCGCCCGTTCCCGACCTGCGCCACGGCCGACATCGCCGCGGTCGCCGCCCGGCTGCTGCTCGATCACGCCTGGACCGGCCAGGACAGCGTCGCGGTGCTGGGTCCGGAGGACCTGACCTACGATCAGATGGCGCAAATCGTCTCCGAGGTGCTGGACCGGCCGGTGCGCTTCCGGCAGATCCCGATGGAGGGCTTCAAGCAGAGGCTGGCGGGCTTCGGCATGTCCGAGGCGATCGTGCAGGGCTACGCGGACATGATGACGGCCAAGAACGAGGGGCTGGACAACGCCGCGCCGCGCACGCCGGAGGCCACCACGCCGACCACGTTCCGCCAATGGTGCGAGCGCACCCTGAAGCCGGCCGTGCTGGGTTGAGCGGGATGGGCTGGTTGAGCGGCGCCCCCCCGACCGCGAAGCGCGCACCGAAAACCGCGGAGCGTGCGCTGGGGACCATGGCGCGCGCCGATAAGGGGCCGATTGCGCCCCCGCCGGTGCTGGCCGAGCCGATGCAGGCGGTGGCCGCGACCGTCGCCGGCTGGCCCGGCGTGATCACGACGACGCACTGGCACCTGCATCGCCGGTCGCAGGTCGACGGCGTCGACTTCTACGTGGGCGAGGAGGAGCTCGGGCACATCCACCTGGACGGCGCCATCCACCTGGCGACCAGCCCCACTCTGGGCGCCGCCATCGTGGCCGAGAACCGCGCCCGGCCGTTCCGGCACGTGCGCGGCTGGGTGGAGGACGAGATCGGGCGCATCGGCGCGGACGCGGCGATCGCCCTGTTCCGGCGCAACTACGATCGGCTCTCGCCCCCGACGTAGCCCTCCCGCGGGGGGCCGACGCGATGCAGGCACGCGCCGTCACCATCGATCCCGGATCACACCGTCCCTGGGATCGGTTTCGAAGGCTCAGCCCTCGTCGGAGATCGAACCGCGTGGCGGATCGCTGGGCACCGCTCCCGGCTCGATCCGCTTGTCCGGGTAGTGGCACCAGTCCCGCGCCACGCACCGCCAGCATTCCGGCACCCGCGCCTTGCACACGTAGCGGCCGTGCAGGATCAGCCAGTGGTGCGCCGGCCGCAGCACGCCGGCCGGGATGCGCGCGACCAGCTGGTCCTCGACCGCGCGCGGCGTCTTGCCAGGGGCCAGGCCGGTACGGTTGCCGATCCGGAAGATGTGGGTGTCCACCGCCATGGTGCTTTCCCCGAACGCCACGTTCAGCACCACGTTGGCGGTCTTGCGGCCCACCCCCGGCAGCGCCTCCAGCGACTCGCGGTCTCCGGGCACCGTGCCGCCGTGCCGGTCCAGCAGTGCCTGCGACAGCGCCACCACGTTGCGCGCCTTGGTGCGCCACAGCCCGACCGCGCGGATGTGGCGGCCCACGCCCGCCTCGCCCAGCCGCACCATCGCGGCCGGGTCGGGCGCCTCGGCGAACAGTCCGACGGTGGCCCTGTTCACCGAGGCGTCGGTCGCCTGCGCCGACAGCGCCACCGCCACCAGCAGGCTGAATGGGCCATCGAACGCGAGCTCGGTCTGGCCCTGCGGCTCCATCTCGCCCAGCGCCGCGATGAAGGCCGCGACCTCGGCCAGGCTCATCAATGGCACGGGCGGCGGCACCGGCGGCGGGGCGGCGGTCGAGCGGGATGCACGGGTGCGGGAAGGGGCGTCGATCATCCTGGAAACTCCGGCCGGCGGCGCCCTATCTACGCATGGGCGGCCCGCACGATGCGGCGGCCGCGCCCATCGGAGACACGCCCCACCTTGACCCTCGCGACCGACCGGGACGCGCCGCGCAGCGGCAGCGCGGTGTTCATCGACGTGCTGCGCTTCCTGTTCCGCCGCTGGGCCGACCACCGGGCGCTGCTGGCCGTGGTGGCCGGCGGCATGATCCTGGCCACGCTGACCGACGTGCTGACCCCGATCCTGGCCGGCCGGCTGGTGGACGACGTGGCGCACCTGCCCGCCCATGCGGCCGGCGGTGCGGCCGTGCGCGACCCCCTGCTGATGCTGGGCGGCCTCACCGCGCTGGGCCTGGTGGCATTGGTCGGGCGGCGGGTGGCGTTCGTCGGCATCACCCGGCTCACCGTGCGGATCATGGGCGAGGTCGCCCGTACCGGCTTCGCGCGCATCCAGCGCTTCTCGACCGACTGGCACAGCAACAGCTTCGCCGGCTCGATCGTGCGGCGGCTGACCCGCGGCATGTGGGCGATCGATACGCTGGACGACACGCTGCTGCTGATGCTGCTGCCCGAGCTGTGCGTGCTGGCCGGCACCACGATCGTGCTGGCGGTGCGCTGGCCGGTGATGGGGCTGCTGCTGGGCGTGGGCGCCATCCTGTTCGCCGCCGTCTCGATCGCCATGACCCTGTTCTACGTCGCCCCTTCGGCGCGGCTGGCCAACGGCTGGGACACGCGCATGGGGGCCGCCCTGGCCGACGCGGTCACCTGCAACGCGGTGGTCAAGGCGTTCGGCGCCGAGGCGCGCGAGGACGCGCGGCTGGGCCGGGTGATGGACCGCTGGGCCGGCCGCACCACCCGCACCTGGCTGCGCGGCACCGACAGCGGCAACCTGCAGGGGCTGTGCCTGCTGGCGCTGCGCATCGCCATGGTGGGGGCGGTGCTGTGGCTGTGGTGGCGCGGCCGCGCCGGCGCCGGCGACGTCGCCTACGTGCTGACGATGGTGTTCATCGTGCAGGGCTACCTGCGCGACATCGGCCAGCAGATCAGCGTGGCGCAGCGCTCCGTCAACGAGATGGAGGAGCTGGTGGCGCTCTACCGCCAGCCGGCCGGGGTGGAGGACGCGCCCCGGGCGCCGCCGATCCGCATCCGCGCCGGTGCCATCCGGCTGGAGCGGGTGACGTTCCGCTATCCCGCCCAGGGCACCACCCTGTTCCGCGGCCTCGACCTCGTTCTGCCGGCCGGCGCCCGCGTCGGGCTGGTGGGCCCGTCCGGATCGGGCAAGACCACGCTGACCAAGCTGATCCAGCGGCTCTACGACGTGAGCGACGGCCGCATCCTGATCGACGGCCAGGACATCGCCCGCGTGGCGCAGGACAGCCTCCGCGCGCAGATCGCGCTGGTGCCGCAGGAGCCGGTGCTGTTCCACCGCTCGCTGGCCGAGAACATCGCCTACGCGCGGCCCGGCGCCTCCATGGCGGAGATCGAGCGGGCCGCGGGGCTGGCCAACGCGGACGGCTTCATCGCGCGGCTGCCCAAGGGCTACGCGACGCTGGTGGGCGAGCGCGGCGTCAAGCTGTCGGGCGGCGAGCGGCAGCGCATCGCGATCGCGCGCGCCTTCCTGGCCGACGCGCGGATCCTGATCCTGGACGAGGCGACGTCGAGCCTCGACTCCGAGAGCGAGGCGCTGGTGCAGGAGGCGA
>CAXUBN010000221.1:0-4746 GCA_964249255.1 uncultured Acetobacteraceae bacterium
AGGGCGGCGGCGGCCAACGTCACGCAGGCCGATCCGGCCGGACCTGACCGCACCGGTGGATGGATCGCCGCGCCGTCCCGGCGGTGGCGTCGGATCGCCAGGACGGCAAGCACGGCGCCGGCGTAGGCGGCGAACCCGCACCAGTAGAAGTAGCGAAACTCCGCCGACACGATGATCGGGAAGAAGCTCAGCAGGTAGAGGAGCCCGGACCCCAGCACGGCCAGGGCCAACCGGCCCTCGGCGGTGGCGACGGCGCCGGACCGCAGCAGCGGCAGCAGGGCTGCCACCGACAGCAGGGTGAAGACGACCGGCCTGCCGACGAAGCGGGCGACCGGCCAGTCGACGTAGCGCCGCGACAGCGCGCTGGCCGGGCGCGGCGGATCGTCGGCGACCCGCCAACCCCAGCGGTTATCGGCCCGATAGAACATCGAGGGCGAGTTCGGGTCGAACAACGCCAGCCTGAAGGTCGGCAGCAGCATCGCGACTGCGCCGAACGGATGACGGAGCACGGCGCCCAGCCAGGCCCGGGTCATGCCGGGCGATCCCCACAACCCTTGGCGCCGCAGCGTCTCGACGATGAACCGGCAATGGCCGTACCAGGCCGGGTCCCACTGCACCGGGGTGTAGCAGGCGCTGGTGATGTCGTGCGCCTCCGCGGCGGTCCAGGTGCCGGGGAACAGGTTCTGATGCTCGTGGAAGGACAGGGCCAGCAGGTTATAGGTCTTGATCGAGTCCGCCGGGTGCAGCCGCGTGGCCCGCACGGATGCGTCCTGCAGCGCCAATGCGAGCGGCATCGCCAGCAGCATCGCGCCGGTCACCAGCGCCATGCGGCGGCGGCCGAGCCTGCGGTTGGCGAGCAGCAGCAGCGGGGGAAGGCAGAAGATCGCGTTCGGGCGGGTCAGGAAGGCGCACATCGGCAGCGCGTTCGCGGCGACCCACGCCAGCCTCCATCGGACACCGCCGGCGCGGTCGGCGATCAGGATGCAGGGCAGGGACGCTATCAGCCAGCCGGCCAGCAGTGCGTCGACGTGGATGGTGCCGAGGTAGTTGAAGCTGCCGGGCAGCGAGGGGACCGCGAGCAGGAGCAGCGAGGCCGGGCCCACGCGGGGCGCCACCGCGATCGCCAGTGCCGCGAGACCGCCCCAGACCAGGGCCGCCTGCAGCAACAACGGGCCGACCGGGCCGGGTGCCAGGGGCAGCAGCGCCATCCAGACCAGGGCCATGAACGGCGAATGCCAGTCGTTGAAGCGTCCGCCGATTGCCTGCTCCAGCTGGTCGACGGAGTCCGGGTTCAGGTAGCCGGGGTGGCTCGCGGCGATCACGAAGCCGGCGCCGCAGCAGGCCAGCAGGATCGCCAGCATGCGAACCGGGACGGTGGCGCCGAGTCCGAACCGACGTCCAAACGCCGAACGGGCCGCGGCGTGGTTCACGCGGCGGCCCGTGGGCGACAGATCGGTCAGGAACGAGCGGAGGCTAGAAGCCCTCGCGCTCCAAACGCTTGCGCTCCATCTTGCGGGCGCGACGAACGGCCTCCGCGGCCTCGCGGGCGCGCCGCTCGGACGGCTTCTCGTAGTGCCGGCGCAGCTTCATCTCGCGGAAGATGCCCTCGCGCTGCATCTTCTTCTTGAGCGCTTTGAGCGCCTGGTCGACGTTGTTGTCACGAACAAGAACCTGCACTGGGCCGTCATCTCCTGCTGGCACCGGAGCGCCTGGTGTGGACCGGGCCCGGCGATGCGCACCGAGTCCCAAAGGGTCGCCGCCTATAGCATGCGGCCATCCCCATGCACAAATCCCCCGTCCGGCCAAAGTTTCGGCGGTTGTTTCGACCTCCGAGCGGCGTCGATCGGTCGCGAACGGCGTTGCAGTGCCGGTGTTCACCGCGACGGAGTTGCCCTGACCATGGCCCTGCTGAAGATCGCCCGCATGGGTCATCCGGTGCTGCTGAACCGGGCCGAGCCGGTGGACGATCCGGGGGCGCCGGCGATCGCGCAGCTGATCCAGGACATGATCGAGACCATGATCGACGCCGGCGGCGCCGGTCTGGCGGCGCCGCAGGTGCACGTGCCGCTGCGGTTGTTCGTGTACATGGTGCCCGAGCTGCGCAGCACTGGCCCCGACGATCCGCCGCGGGCGGTCGCGGCGCTGATCAACCCGGTGCTGACGCCGATCGGCGATGCGGTCGCCACCAGCACCGAGGGCTGCCTGTCGATCCCCGGACTGCGCGGCGCGGTGCCGCGGCCGGCACGGGTGCGCTACGAGGGGGTGGATCAGCACAACGAGCCGGTATCCGACGAGGCCACCGGGTTCCTGGCGGTGGTGCTGCAGCACGAGCACGACCACCTGGACGGCGTCCTCTACCCGATGCGCATGCCCGACCTCGGCCGCCTCGGCTTCGAGACCGAATATGCCCGTTTCGGCATGGGGGCCTCGGCATGAGGCTACTGCGCACGGCGCTGGCGGTGCGGCCGCTGGTCGGCGGCATCGCCGCCCTGGTCGAGGCGGGCAACGCCGGCTTCGCGCCGCCGCTGGAGGAGGACCCGGCACGGGACGACGCGTTGCGCGCGATGCTGCCGCTGGTGCCGGAGCATGGCTGGACCCGGCGCACCCTCCGGCTGAGCGCCGGGCCGGATGCCGACCTGCTGTTCCCGGGCGGTCCGGCGGAGATGGTGGAGGCCCACAGCCAGCTCGGCGACCGTGCCATGGCCGCGGCCGGCACGGCCCAGGGCGAGGACCCGGTCAGCCGGCGGGTGCGGGCGCTGATCCTGCTGCGGCTGGAGCAGTCGGTGGACGACCGGGAGGCGATCCGTCGCGGGCTGGCCCTGCTGTCGCTGCCGGGCAACCGGGTGACCGGGGCCCGCGCGCTGGCTCGGACCGTGGATACGGTCTGGCACGAGGCCGGAGACCGCTCCGCCGACATGAGCTGGTATAGCAAGCGCGCGCTGCTGGCCGGGGTCTACACCGCGACGCTGCTGTTCTGGCTGCAGCACGGCAGCGGCCCGGAGACCGAGGGATTCCTGGACCGCCGGCTGGCCGCGGTGGCGGGGCTGGGCCGGCTGCGGCGGCGGTTCGCGCCGGTGGGCTAGGCCGCGAGCCGCAACTCCACCTCGGCCGGTGACATCCGCACCAGAGCCTCGTAGTCGCGCAGCAGCGTTTCCGTGATGGTGCCGGACCCGAAGTGCAGGTCGCCGATCTGGCGCACCGGCGTAACCTCGGCGGCGCTGCCCGTCACGAACACCTCCGTCGCTCGCGCCATCTCGTCCGGCATGATCGCGCGCTCCACGACCGGGATCTGCCGACGGGCGGCCAAAGCCATCACGGTGCGGCGGGTGATGCCGTCCAGGAAGCAGTCCGGCATCGGCGTGTGCAGCGCGCCGTCCATCACGAAGAAGATGTTGGCGCCGGTGGCCTCCGACACCTGGCCGCGCCAGTCCAGCATCAGGGCGTCGTTGAACCCTGCGGCCTCGGCGTCGTGCTTGGACATGGTGCTGGTCATGTAGAGCCCGGACGCCTTGGCCCGGATCGGCGCGGTGTCGGGGTCCGGCCGCTTCCATTTCGAGATCCCCAGCCGGACGCCCTTCATACGGTCGGCGCCGAACAGGTTGGGCCAGCTCCACACCGCGATCATCAGGTGGATGCGGGTCGCCTGTGCCGATACCGACAGCTGCTCCGCGCCGCGCCAGGCCAGCGGGCGGATGTAGGCGTCGGCGAGGCCGCTCTTCTCCAGCATCAGGGTGCAGGCGTCATCGATCTCGGCGGCCGACCAGGGGATCGTGAAGCCCAGGATGCGACCGCTCTCGAGCAGCCGCTCGGTGTGCTCGCGCAGCTTGAAGATGTGGCCGTTGTAGGCGCGCTCGCCCTCGAACACGGCGCTGGCGTAGTGCAGCCCGTGGCTGAGCACGTGCAGCTTGGCGTCGCGCCAGGGCACCATGGCGCCGTCCCACCAGATCGAGCCGTCCCGGTCGTCGAACGGAATCAGGGTCATCGGCCGGCTCTCCCTCGCACAGCCCCGTGACTAGGTGGCAGCTTCCATTAAGTCAATGAAGCTGTCTTAATATGGGGCCTGCAACCGGCGCATGGATCAGGTGGATGGACCAGAAGGTTGCGGCCCGCGGGCACGGCGCCACGGAGGCCGCGGTGCATCCGGACCGGGCGCACCCCACGAGCGGTGCCGGAACGGCGCACCTGTTCCTGCGGGAGGAGCAGATGCGGCTGGCGCAGGATCTGTTCTTCTTCGCCTATCGCGACCTGACCGCCTCCGCCGACGCGATCCTGGCCGAGCTCGACCTGGGCCGAGCCCATCACCGCGCGCTGCACTTCATCGGCCGGTGCCAGCCGTCCCGGGCCGAGACCGGCATCGCCGTCAGCGAGCTGCTGGCGCTGCTGCGGATCACCAAGCAGAGCCTGGCGCGGGTGCTGGCCGAGCTGGTGGCGCGCGGCCTAGTGCTGCAGGCGCCCGGATCGCGCGACCGGCGCCAGCGCCTGCTGAGCCTGACCGACGATGGCCGCGTGCTGGAACGGCGGCTGTTCGAGCGGCAGCGGGAGCGGATGGTGGCGGCCTACCGGGAGGCCGGCGGCGCCGCGGTGGACGGCTTCCGGCGGGTGATGCGCGGCGTGATGGACGAGGAAACCCGCGAGCGGCTGGAGCCGCGCACCCGGATATCCGGCGCGGGCTCGACGACAACGGGCCCGACGACAACGGGCCTGGCGCGGCGGGCCGCGGGCTGATGCCGGCCCGACGGCCATGAC
>CAXUBN010000222.1:0-4735 GCA_964249255.1 uncultured Acetobacteraceae bacterium
GGCTGGGAAGCAGCGCCGGCGGCCGGCGCCGCTGGCTGGCCCGGCTCGACGACGCCATCGTGCGCGACGGCTGGCGCACCGTCTGCCTGCTGCGCCTGTCCCCGGTGATGCCGTTCGCCGCCACCAGCTACGTGCTGGGCCTGACCGGGGTAAGGCTGCGCGACTACCTGCTGGGCACGCTGGCCTCGCTGCCGGCGCTGTTCGGCTACGTGGTGCTGGGCCATCTGACTGTTTCTGGATTACAGGCGGCCAGCACCGGAGCCGGGCTCGCACGCTGGCTCACGCTGGTCGCCGGTATCATGGCCACCCTGTTGCTGACACTGCGCATCGGCCGTGTCGTCCGCATCAGTGCCCTCGAGGAAACGTTAGCGGGCAAACATGCCGGCTGAAATGATTTCGGCAAGACCGTTCCGCTGTCCGCGCATCGTGCTGCTGCTGCTGTTCGTGCTGCTGGTCTGTGCACGCATGCCCGACATCGTGCTGCATGGCCGCTTCTGGGCCGAGGAAGGCCACAACTTCTTCCACAACGCCGCGGTGATGCCGTGGCGGCAGGCCCTGTTGGCGCCGGTCGGCGGCTACCTGAACATCGTCGCGAATCTGGCAGGCCTTCTGGCCCGCCATCTGGTACCGCTGCGACAGGCTCCCTTCGTCACCATCGCCGTGGCGATGGCCTGCCAGGCCTGTCCGATCTTGGTGCTCCTTACCGCGCAGGATCTGTGGTTGCGACGGACGCCGGTGCTGCTGGCGGCGACGCTGATCTCGGCAACGCCGGTGGCATCCGACGAGGTGTGGCTGAACTCGATCCATGGACAGTTCCACCTTGCCCTCGCCAACGCGCTCATCTTGGCGCTGGAACCGGCCGTGGGTGTGGTCGGCCTGTTCAGGTTGGTCCTGCTGATGCTGGGTCCGCTGGCAGGACCGGCCAGCCTGTTCTTGCTTCCGTTGTTCGGGCTGCGGCTGGTAATCGAGCGTTGCATCGCACGTTTGTCGCAGGTCGCGATGCTGGCAGCGGGCAGCCTAGTTCAGTTCCTATGCTTCTACACGCCGACCGCCGCCCGCAGCTATGGCATAGGTCTGACAACCTTCGCCGGAGTACTGTTCGAGAAGCATCTGGTCCTGCCGCTGCTGGGCCGTCGTGCCGCGCAGCCGATTGGTGATCAACTCCACGGCCTCCTCATCCATGGTGCGGTCCCGCTGATAATATTGCTGACGACGGTCACCGCGTTTGTTCTCCTTTCCCTGGCGGCGCTGCGATCCCGCGTGCCGGCGGCTCGCTGGCTTTTCCTCGGCGCGATGCTGATCGAGTTGCTGAGCGATTACGGTGCCGTTGACGGTCGGACCAGCCTAATTTGGGCGTCCTTTGGCGAACGCTACGCCTTCGTGCCTTCGGTGCTGCTCTCGCTCTTGATCTTGGCGTTGGCGGTTGACCGCAGGCGGCGTCTGACCGCGGGGATCGCGGGCTTCCTGGTGCTCTGGATCATCGGTATCGGCTTGCATGACGAGCTAGGCGGGCGGGATGCATTCTTTGCCCATGGCCCCAACTGGACGGAGTCGGTGCGGGCATGGCAGTCGCATCCATCGGGACCGATCGCCATTTGGCCGTCTGGATGGGACATGATCATACCCCTCCCAGCGGCCCAAATCGGCTGGCATGTGCCGTGATGCCGCAGGAGCCTTATATCGTCCGCGCGAGGGTGATCCGTGTTGGCACGATTGCCGATCATCCACGGATGCTGGCCGCATTGTTCCTGGCCCAGGCTTCGATCGCCGTACTGCTCCTGGCGATGCTGATGCCACCATTCGAGAACTCCGACGAGTTCAACCATTACGATCGTGCCGATCAGATCGCCTCTGGCGGGTTGCTCGCCATCCGCTATGCCGGCCCGACCACATCCGGGGGCATCGTCGATCGGGGGATCAAGCATGTAGACGACATCATCGGGATCATCCGTTTTCATCCCGAGCGCAAGGTGACCGGCGACATGCTGCGGCGCGTCGGCACCATCGGCTGGGGCGATCGTGCACCGACGACCTTCGCCAACACCGCGATCTATGCACCGCCGTTGTACCTGCCGGCGGCAGCGGGAATATGGATCGGCAAGGCGTTCAACCTGTCGATCGTACGCACCCTGCTTCTGTCGCGGACGTTCACGGGCCTTTCGGCGCTGCTACCGGCAGCGGTGGCCATCACCCTGGCCGGCCGCGCCGCGCCGTTGCTGCTGGTATTGCTGACGCTGCCGATGTCGCTGTCGTTGCTTGCCTCCGTTTCACAGGATGGCCCGATGCTGGCCAGTGCCGCCCTGGCGGTCGGCCTTGCTAAGCGGGCCGGACGTTCGAGTGCCGCGCTGGTCTGGTTATGCATTTGCCTATCGTTACTGGGCCTGGGACGACCGGCCTATACGCCCTTCGCCGTTCTGCCGTTGTTGCTGCCGGACCTCGCGTGGCGCCGTCGGTTACTCGCGAGCGGCCTGATCCTGTTGCCGATCCTGTTCTGGTCGGTGCTTGTCGCGAGCGAGACCATGATCAACGCCTCGCCGTCTTCCGGGGTCGATGCGAGGATGCAGCTCGAGGGTCTGCTAGCGCATCCATGGCGCGTAGTGACTTTGGGAAGGGCAGTGCTCACGACCTATCAGGGTATGGAGGGTAGATCCTTCTTCGTGGAATTCGTCGGCATGTTAGGCTGGATCGATGTGGCGCTGCCTGACTGGTTCTATCGGCTCGCGGGCGTCGTCCTGTTCCTGGCGATCGTCACGGCTGCAACTCGGCCGGTACCCTCGATCCCACCTCTGGCCCAGGGAGTGATGTTCGTGGCGGTCCTGGCGGCGGTGGGAACCATCTTCCTCCTTGAGTATCTCACCTGGACACCGGTTGGTCTGCCCTTCATCGAGGGTGTGCAGGGTCGATATTTCCTGCCTATCGCGCTTGTCCTGGTGTTGTGTCTACCGAGCCTGCGTCATCCGCTCTTTCATCGTGCGGACAGCATAGTCAGGCTGTTGCTCATGGGATTTCCACTATTGTCGGTCGTGGTGACGATCAGCAGCGTCGTGCGCCGATACTACCTTTAAGGTTAGCCTGCCTGTTGATGCACCATCGCATGGATGAACGCGAGCTTGTCGCGCACCATGTCCGAGATCACGAACGGATATAGGTCGGCCAGCCCCATGCTGCGGTTGAGGCTGTTCATCGCGAACACCAGCGGCACCCACTGGTCGATCACCGCGTCCATGCCGGGCGTGCGGTAGGGATCGATCGCGACCGAAACGTCCAGGCCCGCCGCGTGCGGCACCACCGGCCGGACGCCGATGCCGAACGCGTTCGCCGTTTCCAGCGTGTCCATGATGTGCAGGTAGTGCGCCCAGGTCTCGGCGAAGTCCTCCCACGGATGGCTGGTGGCATATGCGCTGATGGTGCGGTCCTGCCAGTCCGGCGCCGGGCCCTCGTCGTAGTGCCGCCGCAGGGCCTGGGCGTAGTCGGCGCGCTCGTCGCCGAACAGCGCGCGGAACGCGTCGAGCCGGCCGCCGTCCCGCACCAGCCGGTCCCAGATCCAGTGCCCGACCTCGTGCCGGAAATGGCCGAGCAGGGTGCGGTAGGTTTCGTGCATGCGGTGGCGCATCTCCTCGCGGTGCGCGTCGTCCGCCTCACGCAGGTTGATGGTGATGAGGCCCGCCTCGTGCCCGGTCAGCACCTTGGCGCCGCCCGGCACCTCGTCCAGAAAGTCGAAGGCGAGGCCGCCCACGGGATCGTCGAGGCGGCTCGGCAATGCGATGCCGAGCCGGATCAGGGAGTAGAACAGCCGGTGCTTGGCCAGCTCGAGCCGGCGCCACAGGAGCAGCGTGCGCTCGGAGGTGACGGCGGGGATGGTACGGTTGTGCCGGCACGCGGCGCAGAACCGCTCGCCGGTCCCCGCGTCCACCAGCCAGTTGCAGGCGTCGTGCTCGGCGTTGGCGCACAGCCGGACCGGCATGCCCCCCGCGGCCATGGCCCGGAGGGCGTCGCCGTCCGGGGTCAGCGCCGTCATCGTCTCCTGCCGCGGCAGGTAGCCCAGCGACAGGTGGCAGGTCTCGCAGCGCCGGTTCTCGAAGAACAGCAGGCTGCCGCAGTTCTGGCAGTTGAACAGCCTCATCGCAGGGGGTTCCCACCTCGGTCCCGGGCCTGGCCCGGATTGGGGAGCGTGACGCGGGGGCAACGGTTCCGCCGGCGCCGCCGTCCGGGCAGGCATCCCGGAGCTTGGTGCCGCGTTGATCCCGGACGACGCCGAGCAATCGGGCTCGGCAGATCCGGGAGGACGTTCTTCACATGGTCGACACCAATCAGGCCGAGGGCCTGGCCAAGGACACCGTCGGCAAGCTGCAGGACGGCATGGGCGGCCTGCTCGGCGACAGCGCCACGCAGGCCAAGGGCAAGGCCAAGCAGTTCGCCGGCCAGGCGCAGGAATATTACGGCGATACGCTGGACTCGGTGCGCGACGTCGCGTCCGACCAACCGCTGCTGGCGCTGGGCATGGCGGTGGGCGTCGGCTTCATCCTGGGCGCACTGCTGGCGCGGCGCTGAAGCCCGTTGCGTTTCGGTAACGAGAAGGTTCGATTATGCTGAAGCTGGCGCTTCTGTTCCTGGTGATCTCGATCATCGCCGCGGTGTTCGGGTTCACCGGCATCTCGGCCGCCACCGCCGGCATCGCCAAGATCCTGTTCTTCATCGCGATCGTGGTGTTCCTGGTGTTCCTGGTGCTGGCCCT
>CAXUBN010000223.1:0-4711 GCA_964249255.1 uncultured Acetobacteraceae bacterium
GCTCAGCACGAACAGCGTGGCGTCCAGCCCGGCCAGCCGGCTCGCCTCCGCGCGGCTGGCGACGAAGAGGCCGACCGGCTTGCCCACGCCCGCCGCCGCCCGGGCGATCCTCTGGGCGGCGCTGGCGACCGCGACCTCGTCGTCCAGCGCGGCCGCGAGGTCGGCGCGGCCGATGAACAGGCCGTCGATGCCGGGCACCGCGGCGATCGCGTCGATCTCGGCCTCGTCGCCCGCGTGGTCGCCGCGAACCCGCGCCGGCCGCCGCGGTAGCGGCACATCGCCGCGACCTCGCGCGCCATCGCCACCGACGAGACGTGCGGCACCAGCACCCCGGCGGCGCCGCCATCCAGGACCGGCAGGATCGCGTCCAGGTGGGAGACCCGGACCAGGGCGGCGGTGTCGGCGCCGCGCGCGGCGACCAGCGCGGCGTCGGTGCTCTGGCGGTCGAACGGCGCATGCTCCTGGTCGATCGCCACGAAGTCGAACCCGAGCGCTCCGAACATCTCCGCCGCATGTCCGGTCGGCGTCTTGAGGAAGGTACCGATCAGCCGCTCCCGCCGCAGCAGGCGGGAGCGGAACCGCCGGTGCGCGGGCATCGCGCCGGACGCCGGGTCGCCGCTCATGGCATGGGATAGTCGGACGCGTTGAGTACCCAGCCGGGCCGTTCGGAGAAGTCGCGGCGCGGCGGGCAGAAGATGTCGACGAGCTGGTTGCGGCCCGGACCGCTCGCCTCCGTGGTGTGGATCGCCGGCGGCGGGATCAGCGCCACCGACGGCGAGCCGCAGGTCTCGTGCTCGTCCGACCGCCAATGCCGGCGGTTCACGGTCCACGGCCAGCGGAGGTGGTGGACGAACTCGCCCGAGAGCGCCAGCGAGCATTGCTCGAGATCGTCGTGGTGGTGCGGCGACAGCCGCGTCGGGTCGCGTGGCCCGTCGATCGGGTCGATCATGTTCACCATGATCGTGCTGCACCGCCAGATGCGGCCGAAGCGGCCCGGCTCCGGCGGCACGTCGAGATCGTAGGCCCGCACCCTCCAGCCGCCCGGCGGCGCGGGCCAGGCGACCAGCGGCGGCACGTGGCGGGCGGGATCGGCGTAGAGCCCGGCGTTCGGGCAGCGCGCCAGCAGGTCCTCGGCATGGCTGGTGAACATGCGGACGATCCGGCCGGACCGGCGCGCGACGATCCTCGACGGCCCGGGCGGCACGAAGACGACCTGCCCGCCGCGCACGGGCGTGGTCGATCCGGCGGCCTCGATGTCCAGCGCCGTGTCGGGATCGGGCAGCAGCACGGCGTACTCGTCGCGCTGCGTTTGGCGATCCAGCACCAGGCCAGCGTCCGCCGTGGTGTAGGCGATGACGACGTTCCGCCCGCGTGCATACCAGGTCCTGCCGTCCGGCAAGTCCTCCTGCGGCGGCAGGGCATGGAAGCGGACGTAGTCGGCGGCATCGAACGGACCATCCACAGGCGCCTGCGGACCGGCCTGCGGCAATCCCGACCGTGGATCGCTGGCGTCGAACAAGGCGGGATCTCCCGTGAGCTGCCGTGGAACCGGCCGTCGGAACCGCCGCTTCAGGCCGGATCCTGGTTCGCGACCGCCGGCACCTCGTAGCTGGCGATGTTGCGCCGGGCAACGTTCGGCCGGAACCGTGTCGCGACGAAACGCTCGTGACGATCGCTGTCGAGATACGCCTCGAGGTCCCGTGGCGTCTCGAACTCCATCGTCATGACGTGCGAGAATGTCCCATCGCGCTTGCTGACGTTCTCGCCGAGGCCGAACCGCCGCATCGCTGGGAAGTGCCGCGGAAACCCCGCCAGCTCGGCCAGGATCGCATCGCGGTCGCCCTGCTCGACCTCCGGTCTGAAGCCGAACAGCACCATGTGTCTGATCATGTCGCATCCCGCGTGACGGAGGATGGGCCGGTCCATTGTGCTACACGACCGCCACTCCCACCTCAAGCGGGTCCGAGGGTGCCGACCGGAGCGTCGACCGGTAGCCCGCCAGGCTCCGCGCGGCCGGTCCCGCCTCGCCCCTCCTCGACGACCTGGACGGATGCTTCCGTGAACGCTCTTCCCGTCGCCTACCTGTTCTCGTTCCTGCTGTTCGCCGCGGCCGCCGGGCTGGTGGCGCTGCATCTGTACATTCCCGCCGGGATCCTGATACTGGCGGCCCTGCTGCTTTCGGCCTGGATCAAGATGGTCTCGCAATGGCAGCGCGCCGTGGTGCTGCGCCTCGGCCGCTTCGCCGGCGTGCGCGGCCCCGGCCTGTTCTTCCTGATCCCGTTCCTCGAGACCATCCAGACCACGGTGGACATGCGCATCCGCACCGCCGAGATCCGCGCCGAGGAGGCGCTGACGCGGGACACGGTATCGATCGGCATGGATGCCATCGTGTTCTGGCGCGTGACCGACGCCGCCCGGGCGGCGCTCGAGATCGACAACTTCCAGCTCGCGGTGGAGCGGGTGGCGCAGACCTCGCTGCGGGAGATGATCGGCACCAACGACCTGTCGCGGCTGCTGTCGGACCGGCAGCAGGCCGACATCGAGCTGCAGCGCTCGATCGGCGCCAAGACCGAGGGATGGGGCGTCGCGGTCACCTCGGTCGAGATCAAGGACATCGGCATCCCGGCCTCGCTGCAGGACGCGATGAGCCGGCAGGCGCAGGCCGAGCGCGAGAAGCAGGCGCGCGAGACGCTCGCCTCGGCGGAGGTCGGCGTGGCGCGGCAGGTGAAGGAGGCGGCGCTGATCTATGCCAGCGATCCCACTGCCCTGAAGCTGCGGCAGATGAACCTGGTCTACGAGATGAACAAGGAGCGCGGCACCACCATCATCATCCCGAGCGACCTCGCCACCGCGCTGGGCCAGCTGACCGGGCGCGACATGGCGGCCCCGTCGCCCGGGCCGTCATCCGGGCCGTCGCCGGGAAACGCGGCGTGACCGCCCCGTTCCTGCGCGTCATCGATCTCGAGACCACCGGCAACTCGTTCACCGACGGCGGCGTGGTCGAGATCGGCTGGCAGGACGTGGCGCCGGACGGCGAGGGCGGCTGGGCCTTGCGCGGGCCGCCGCAGGCGCGGCTGATCAATCCCGGCAACCCGATCTCGGCCGCGACCTCGGCGATCCACCACATCATCGACGAGGACGTGGCCGATGCACCGTCCTGGCAGGCGGTGGCCGGTGACATCCTGCGCGCGGCCCCCGGGCCGGCGCCGATGGCGCTGGCGGCGCATCGGGCGGCGTTCGAGCAGCGCTGGTGTACGCGTGCGCTGACCGGCGGCCTGCCCTGGATCTGCACCTGGAAGACGGCGCTGCGGATCTGGCCCGACGCGCCCGGCCATTCCAACCAGGGCCTGCGCTACTGGCACCGGCCCGTCGGGCTCGACCGGGCGTTGGGGCTGCCGTCGCACCGGGCCGGGCCGGACGCCTACGTGACCGCGTTCCACCTGCGCGACATGCTGTCGGCGGCGTCCCCGGAGCAGCTGATCGACTGGTCGGCGCAGCCGGGGCTGCTGTCGCGGGTGCCGTTCGGCCGGCTGCGGGGCCGTCGCGTCCGCGACCTCATGGACGACGACCTGGACGCGCTCCTCGCCTCCGAGCGTCCGGACAGCGACCTCGGCTTCACCGCGGCGCACGAGCGCGTGCGGCGGTCCGAGGCGGCCGCCGAGCCGCCCGTGGACCCGGAGGCGCCGCCGCAGCGGGCGTTGTCGCTGTAGCCCGGCCGACACGGGCATCGGGCCAGCGTCGGTTTTGATCACGGCGCTTGTTCCGGGGGCGGGCGTATCGGGCTATGCGACGATCCCATGCTCGACGGCAAGCGCATCACGGTGGTCCTTCCGGCCTACAATGCGGCCCTGACGCTGCGCCGGACCCATGACGAGATCCCGCACGACATCGTCGACGACGTCATCCTGACCGACGACGCCAGCACCGACGGGACGGTGGCGCTGGCCCGCCGGCTCGGCATCCACGTGGTCCGCCACGACCGCAACCGCGGCTACGGCGGCAACCAGAAGACCTGCTACGCCGAGGCGCTGGCCCGCGGCGCCGACATCGTCATCATGCTGCATCCCGACTACCAGTATGCGCCGCGGCTGGTGACGGCGATGGCCTCCATGCTGGTGTCGGGCGAGTACGATGCGGTGCTGGCGTCGCGCATCCTGGGCAAGGGCGCGCTGCGCGGCGGCATGCCGCGCTACAAGTATGTCGCCAACCGCGGCCTGACGCTGGTGCAGAATGTGCTCATGAACGCCAAGCTGTCGGAATACCATTCCGGCTACCGTGCCTGGACGCGGGAGGTGCTGACCCGGCTGCCGCTGCACGCCTGTTCGGACGACTTCGTGTTCGACAACCAGATGCTGGCGCAGGCGCTGTTCTGCGGCTTCCGGATCGGCGAGATCTCGTGCCCCACGCGCTACTTCGCCGAAGCGTCCTCGATCAACCTGCGGCGCAGCGTGGTGTACGGGATGGGCGTGCTGGGCACCTCGGCCGGGTACCTGCTGCACCGGCTGGGCGTGCGCCGCTCCGCGCTCTACGACCGATGAGCCCGGCCCGATGAGCAAGGGGGTCGGCGACGGACTCGGCGCCGCTGCGGGCCCTGGTCAGGGCCGGCGCCGCTGGATGCTGCCGGTGGCGGCACTGGACCTGCTGCTCGACCTCGGGCTGGACCTGGCCGGCGCGGACCGGCATGCGGTGCCCGTGGCGCTGGGCGAGTCCG
>CAXUBN010000224.1:0-4687 GCA_964249255.1 uncultured Acetobacteraceae bacterium
GTCCCCGCCAGGCCGCCGCCGCCCGCGCCGCGTCGCTACCCGGCCTGGGTGCCGCGAGTATCGCCACGGTCACCGGCCAGCCCGCCTGTGCCAGCAGGCGCGCCGCTACGAACCCGTCGCCGCCGTTGTTGCCGGGGCCGCACAGCACAAGCGTCGGCGTCGGCCGGACGTGGCGGCGCACCGCCCGTGCCACCGTCTGCCCGGCATTCTCCATCAGCCGGTAGAGCCCGTCCGGCGATGCCGAGGCCGCCGCCGCATCGAGCCGGGCTACCTGCGCCGGCGTCAGCAGCCTTAGGGCGGTCGGTACGCCGTCGTCCCGCCAGGTCCCGTCCATGACACGCTCTCCAATCCAACGCCGCCCGGCTTGCGCGCGGCCGCCGGGCGGGCGATCTGCAACGCGTGATCCCACCAGGAGACCCCGAACCATGACCGGCCAGATCATCGGCAGCCATCCCGCAGCGCCCGGCGGCAGCATCCTGTGGGGCCTGGTGCTATCGGTCCACCTGCTGGCCATGGCCACCTGGATCGGCGGCGCCGCCTATACCGTGCTGGTGATGCGTCCCAGCCTCGGCCTGCTCGACAACACCCAGCGCAACTCGGTGCAGCTGCAATGCCTGACCCGCTACTTCCGGCTGGTGTGGCACGTGATGCCGCTGGTGCTGATCACCGGATGGCTGATGCTGGCCTTCCCGCTGGGCGGCTTCAACGATCCCGACTGGCACGTCCAGGCCATGCAGGGCATCGGCGTGGCGATCGCGCTGCTGTTCGCCTACGCCTACTTCAGGCCGCTCCGGAAGGTGCGCCGGGCGATCCGGCCGCAGCCGGCCGACTTCGAGCGGGTCCGGTCACTGGTCTCCACCAACCTGTACCTCGGCGTGCTGGTGGTGGTGATCGCCTCGCTGGACCACGTCTTCTACTAGGAAGGGGACGCCTGGAGCCGGCCCTCCGGCTCAGGCGGCCTCCTCCACCTCGCCGCGCACCGGGACCGAACGGTCGCGCAGATGCACGGCGGCGCTGACCAGCGCCACGTGCGAGAAGGCCTGCGGGAAGTTGCCGACCTGCCGCCGGCGGTGCGGGTCGTACTCCTCCGCCAGCAGGCCCAGGTCGTTCGTCAAGCCGACCAGCCGCTCGAACAGCGCCTTCGCCTCGTCGTGCCGGCCGAGCAGGACGTAGCTGTCGACCAGCCAGAAGCTGCAGGCCAGGAACGCCCCCTCATCGCCGGTCAGCCCGTCCGCGGTCTGATCGGTGCGGTAGCGCAGCACGAACCCGTCCACCAGCAGCTCCCGCTCCACCGCCGCCACCGTGGACACGATGCGCGGGTCGTCCGCCGGCAGGAAGCCGATCACCGGCAGCAGCAGCAGGCCGGCATCCAGCGCATCGGTGTCGAAGGCCTGGGTGAAGCTGTTGCGCGCCGTGTTGAAGCCGTCGCGGCAGATGGTCTCGTGGATCTCGTCACGCACCGCGCGCCACTGGTCCACCGGCCCGGGCAGGCCGTAATCCTCCACGTCCTTGATCGAGCGGTCGAACGCCATCCAGCAGAAGGCCTTGGACACGGTGAACTGCCGGCGCCCGCCGCGCACCTCCCACATTCCCTCGTCCGGCTCGCGCCAGATCCGCTCCAGGTGTCCCAGCAGCCCCACCTGGAGCGACCAGCCGTGGCTGGCCTGGCGCAGGTTCTCGCGCCGCGACAGGTGCAGCGCGCTGATCACCTCGCCGTAGACGTCGAGCTGCAGCTGGCCGGCGGCCGCGTTGCCGACCCGCACCGGCACGGAGCCCTCGTAGCCGGCCAGCCACGGCACCTCCCATTCCAGCAGCTGCCGCTCGCCCCCGATGCCATACATGATCTGCAGCTGCTCCGGGCTGCCGGCGATGCTGCGGTGCAGCCAGTCGCGCCAGTTCTGCGCTTCGCCGTAGTAGCCGCCCGCCATCATCGCCATCAGGGTCAGCGTGGCATCGCGCAGCCAGCAGAACCGATAGTCCCAGTTTCGCGGTCCGCCGATCTGCTCGGGCAGCGACGTGGTCGCCGCCGCCACGATGCCGCCGGTCTCGGCGTAGGTCAGCGCCTTCAGCGTGACCAGCGAGCGCTTGACCACCGACTCATACGGACCCTCGTAGGCGCAGCGCCCGGACCACTCGCTCCAGAACGCGAGCGTGCGCCGCAGGGCCTCGTCGACGTCGAACGCCGCCGGCGCCGGCAGGTGCGACGCGCCGTAGCTCATCACGAAGCTCACCCGTTCGCCGGCGGCGACGGTGAAGCGGGACACCGTCTTCATGTCCTCGCCGTCGAGCGGCACCGCGGTCCGGATCACCACCTGCGCCGGCCCGGCGATCGCCGTGATGCCGGCATTCTCCGGCAACCGCGTCACCCACGGCACCGAGGTGCCGTAGTCGAAGCGCAGCAGCAGTTCCTGCAGCATGGCCACCGTGCCGCTGCGCCCCTCGACGATGCGCACGATCGAGGGCGACGGGGCGCCGGTCGGCATGAAGTCGGTCACAGCCACGCTGCCGGTCTCGGTGTGGAACACGGTTTCCAGCACGATGCTGCCGTCGAGGTAGGCCCGCGTGCTGGTGGAAGCGCCGACCGGCGCCATCAGCCAGCGGCCGTTCTCCTCGGTGCCGACCAGTGCGGCGATGCAGGCGGGGCTGTCGAAGCGTGGCCAGCACAACCAGTCGATCGATCCGTTGCGGCCCACCAGGGCACAGCTCGCGCAATCGCCGATCAGGCCGTAATCCTCGATCGCCATGGGCGTATAGGGCAAGACGGGCTACCTCGTTGGGAGAAACGCGTTGATGGAACGGACCCCGTAACGGTCGGTTCCCGGCCGACGCCGCTGTCCGATCGGCGTCGACGGCCGGTTGCATGCTTGACTTCGCCTGACGATATGCGGATACGCAGCTCGGCCTGGTACCGGGCGCGCGGGCGGGCCGGAGTCGCGCCGCCGTTCATCCCGGTATCATACGGACGACGGGCTTCGACGATCGTCCGCCGCAACCCGCGGCAATGCCGGCGGCAACGATCCATGCGCACAACGGCACATCCGCACACTGGCAGGTTCGAGAGCATCTTTGAGCGATACCAACACCGGCATCACCGATCACCACGACGCCGATCCGGCGCCCCGCGACGCGGGTCCCATCATCCCCGCTGAGGTGGCCGGACCGGACGCAAACGATGACGCGGATGCGTCAACGTGCGCGCCGGTCGCCGGGGACGCCGCCACGGCCGAGCCGTCGGCCGACCTGTCGCCGTCGACGGAATCGCTCGACCTGGTCTCGACCGCCATGCATGTCGGTGGCGGCATCTCCCAGGGTATCTCCCGGGACGGCGCTCAGGGCGAGCCGCTGGATGGTGCCGCAGCCGCGACGGCCATCGACGATCCCGCTGCAGACGACACCGTCGCCACCCCGGCCGACGCGATGCCCTTGTTCTCCGAGCTCGGCCTGTCCGAGCCGATCCAGCGCGCCATCGCCGAGATGGGCTACCGCCATCCGACACCGATCCAGGCGCAGGCGATCCCGTTCGTGCTGGCCGGCCGCGACGTGCTGGGTGTCGCCCAGACCGGGACCGGCAAGACCGCCTCGTTCACCCTGCCGCTGCTCGACATCCTGTCCGGCTCCCGCGCCCGCGCCCGGATGCCGCGCTCGCTGATCCTGGAGCCGACGCGCGAGCTGGCGCTGCAGGTGGCCGAGAACTTCGTGATGTACGGCAAGTACACCAAGCTCACCCATGCCCTGCTCATCGGCGGCGAAAGCATGGCCGACCAGAAGGCGGCACTCAACGCGGGCGTCGACGTGCTGATCGCCACCCCCGGGCGGCTGCTCGACCTGTTCGAGCGTGGCGGCCTGCTGATGACCCAGACCAAGACCCTGGTCATCGACGAGGCCGACCGCATGCTCGACATGGGCTTCATCCCCGACGTCGAGCGCATCGTCACCCTGCTGTCGCCGAACCGGCAGACCCTGTTCTTCTCGGCCACCATGGCCCCGGAGATCCGCCGGCTGTCTGACGCCTTCCTGCGCGATCCGAAGGAGATCACGGTCAGCCGCGCCGCATCGGTGGCCCCCACCATCGTCGCCGGCGTCGCTGTGGTGGACGAGCTCGACAAGCGAAAGGCGCTGCGCCGCCTGATCCGCGCCGAAGACGTGCAGAACGCGCTCATCTTCTGCAACCGCAAGCGCGACGTCGACACCCTCTACAAGTCACTCACCAAGCACGGCTTCTCGGCCGGCGCCCTGCACGGCGACTTGGCGCAGAGCCTGCGCTTCTCGACGCTGGAGCGCTTCAAGTCGGGCGATATCCAGATGCTGGTGTGCTCCGACGTGGCGGCGCGGGGCATCGACATCGGCGGCCTCAGCCACGTGTTCAACTTCGACGTGCCGATCCACGCCGAGGACTACGTGCACCGGATCGGCCGTACCGGCCGCGCCGGCCGCACCGGCCACGCCTACACCATCGCCGCCCCCGACGATCGCGGCTTCGTGGACGCGATCGAGAAGCTGATCGGCCATCCGATCCCGCCGCTGGAGGTGGACGGCATCGCCACCGTACCCTGGTCCGAGGGCCGTGGTCGGCGTGGGCGTGGCGGCCGCACCGCGAAGGACGCCGACCGGCCCCGCTCGGACCGCGCACGCGAGAATGGCGAGGAGCGGCCACGCGCCAACGGCGCCGCCACGGTCGCTACCATCG
>CAXUBN010000225.1:0-4687 GCA_964249255.1 uncultured Acetobacteraceae bacterium
TGGGCCTGTTCGGCATCATCATCGCCAGCGTCGTCAACATGTTCCTGCAGAGCCCGGGGCTCTACTTCGTCACCAGCATCATCGGCGTGATCGTGTTCCTGGGCCTGACCGCCTTCGACACGCAGCGCATCAAGTTCACCTACAGCCAGTTCGCCCACTACGAGGGCGCTGACGGAGCGGCCAAGCGTAGCGTCTACGACGCGCTCTCGCTCTACCTCAACTTCATCAACCTGTTCACCTTCCTGCTGCAGCTCACCGGCACCCGCAACAGCAACAGCTGATCCTGCGGGCCCGCTTCGGCCGCGACATCAACCCCCGGCCGCGAGGCCGGGGGTTTTTCGTTTCGCCCGTTCCGTGCTTCGATCCTTAACTCTCCCTTAAGGACCGAGTCTGAATGACCCGACGCGCCGCCCTGCTGCTCACCTGCCTCGCCATCCCGGCGGCGACGCCGTTCGCCGCCAGGGCCGGGACGGTCGGCAGCAGCAACGTTGCCGCGATCGAGCCGCCGGTGCCCCATCCCGACGAGACGCCGTGCAGCGTCACCCTGTTCTCCGGCGCCACCTTCGGCGCCAACACGGTGCCGTTCGCCTACGCGCCGCCGGCCGGCTGCCCGGGTCCGTGGGCCAAGGTGGTGCTCGCCACCGACGTGTCGCTGAACGCCGGACGGCAGTTCGACCGCACCGCGTCGATCTTCATCGGTGGCGTCAACGTGCTGTTCGGCACCACCGCCGAGCCGCGCGCGGCGCTGGCCCCGTCCTGGCACGTCGAGCGCGACGTCACCGACGATACCGCCCTGCTGGAGGGCGCCCAGCCCGGCCACGTGCTGATCGCCAACTACCAGAGCAGCGTCTACACCAGCACCATCACCGCCAGCTCGACCCTGCTGTTCTATCCGGCCACGTCCAAATATCCGGCGCCGCGCACGCCCGACCTGGTGATCCCGCTGAACGCCGATCCCTCGGCCGGCACCACCGCGCTGAACGACGGCACCCAGTCCCTGCGCCGCACCGGCGTCCTGCCGACCAACGTCGAGCGCGCCCGCCTCGACGTGCTGCTGCAAAGCCAGAACGACGACGAGTTCTGGTACACCTGCGTGCCGGACGCGCTGGCCAACGCGCTCGAGACCTGCGGCGGCGGCGCGTTCCGCGAGGGACAGGTCAGCATCGACGGCGTCCGCGCCGGCGTGGCCCCGGTCTATCCCTGGATCTACACCGGCGGCATCGACCCCTACCTGTGGGAGCCGATCCCCGGCGTGCAGACGCTGGCGTTCAAGCCGTACTCGGTCGAGCTGACCCCGTTCGTCGGCGCGATCAACGACGGGAAGCCGCACACCGTGTCGCTGTCTGTGGCGGGCGCCAACAACTACTTCTCCGTCACCGGCACCCTCTACCTGACGCTCGACCACGGCAGCGCCACGGTGCGCGGCGGCGTCACCCGCAACACGCTCGGCGCCCCGGCCCCGGTCGTGACCAGCACGGTCACCACCGATGCGAACGGCGACAGCACCGGCACCGTGCTGACCACGTCGCGGCACGACTACAGCATCAGCGGCTATGCCGTGACCTCGCACGGCGTCGTGCAGACCACGGTGGACCAGACCGGCCGGTTCTCGAACAGGCAGGACTTCGACGTCACGAGCCTGATCGACGACCAGACCGTGACGCAGGGCACCGACACCGCCACGGCCGTGACGACGCGCACCGCCGGCGGCGTGGACGTGGCCAGCAGCGTGCTGTCCTACCCGCTGACGGTCCGCTACGACTACGTCGCCGCAGCCGACGGCAGCGCCGTTCAGAACACGGCCGTGAGCCAGGCCTTCATCCGCGACACGCTGGATACCCACAACCTCCAGCCGGTCGCCGCCAGCCGCCTGGTCGAGCGCATCACGCCCAGCGACGCCCTGGACCTGTCCGCCGCGGGTGCCGTCACCGGCCACGCCGGCAGCGGCACCGCGCTCTACGCGTCGGCCGACACGCGCGCCGGCTGCGTCACCCGCACCGCCGCGTCGGTGAACAGCGTGCTGACGGCCCAGTCGGACGGCACGCAGTGCGACCTGCAGGCGCTGCTGCCGTAGCGCGACGGCCGCGGCTCGACAGCGACGGCGGGGTTGGTGACCCCCGCCGTTACCCGATCCCGACGCCTTCAAACGAAACGCGTTCCGCGGCCGGGCTACGCCCAGCCATGCCCGGCGGCCGCCATGGCGCGTTCGCTGCCAATTGTCCGGGCGGCCGGCCCCACGCGGCCCGCGCGGCCCTGCGATCCGGCCAGCCGATGCCCGGAGGCCTACTTCAGCATCGTCATGCCGCCATCCGCCGGGTCGGAGGCGTCGGTCGCCATCTGCCCGTTCTGACGGTCGACGATGACGTCGAACAGGCGCGGGGCCGTTCCCGGATCACCCCCGCACTTGGCATCGTGCCGTTCCCGCAGCTCGACTTGGTCGATCAGCGGGTGGAGCTTGCGGGTGATGACGTAGTCCACGCAGTCGGGGTGATCGACCAGCCTGTGCTTGATCACCGCCTGGCGCACATGGGCGATCAGCTGGTCGTCCGGATAAACCGCCAGCGCCGGCGTCGCCGCGACCGTCACCGCGGCAAGAAGGACGGCGGGGATCGTCATCGCGCGACGCATGGCTCGCCTGTTCCCCCGATCGGACACCGGGGCCATCATCGCCCGGGACGCATGGCCGGTGCCGCGACGGCCTGGTTGGCCTGTGGCATCCCTGGCGCCTGCCCGCTGGCCTGCGCGGCCTCGCGTGCGCTCATCGCATCCTGCCCCTTCCGGGCAAGATCCTGCCAGTACGACCGCGGGTCGTCGTGCGACCGGGCGTCGGCCGCGGACACGGAAGGTTGGGGCGCCGGGGCTTGGGGTGCCGCGTTCCGGCCCGGCGCGGCGTCGTAACGGGTCAGGTCGTGATGGTCCATGATGGACCTGACCTGCCGCTCGTAGTTGCTCTCGGTCGCGTATCCCGCCTTGGCGACCTCGTGGACGAAGCGGTGCGGATCGTCCGTTTGCCGGAACGCTTCCGCATACCGCTTGTTGGTCACGAGGAACCGGCCGTAGTCGTCCGCCGACTGCTCGAGCGAGCCGTAGGAGCGGAAGCTGTCGGTCTCGGCGTGACTCTTACCGCCGCTCTCCTCGTGCGTCGCGATCCTCATCGACTGGCCGTCGGGGGCGTGGCCCTTCACGCCGAAGTATTCGTTGCCCGGGTGGCGGGTGCCCCATCCGGACTCGAGCGCGCCCTGGGCGATCGTCACCGACACGGGGACGCCCCACCGTTCGTGGACCGCCTGCGCGGCCGGGAGCGCCCGTTCGATCCAGGCCCGGGTTTCCGCGGTCTCGTGGCCATGCGTCACCGGATGGCGGGCGACGTAGTCGCTGACATGGAGGTTCGCGTCCGGGTCAACGCGGCGCGCCTGGCCCGCCTCGACCCCGCTGCCGTGCGACAGCGACCGCATGGTCGGCCCATGCGGATCCGCGACCCCGTCCGGATGCCCCAGCCTGACGGCGTCCCGCTGATACTGGACCAGCCGCGCCTCGGTCCGCGGCCCGAAGGCGCCATCCTCGGCGAGGTGCCCGCCGGCAGCGGTCGACCCGAGATGCTGGTTGAGCAGGTGCTGCACCTGCCTCACGTCATCGGGGCTGTTCGGTTGCCCGATGCCAACCGGCGCGCCAAGGATCCTGTCCGCCATCACGAGCCTCCCCGTTCGATGCAGTCACCGAACGAGCCTCTAGCACGGTCGCGTGGCGATGGGGACTCGTTGCGGACCCGACGGCGGGCGGGCGGTCAGGCGATCGTCTTGAGGTAGTCCACCAGCTTGACCGAGGCGGCGGCCTTGTCGATCCGCTCCAGCGCGCCGAGCTCGGCCGCCAGCCGGTCCATCGCCGCCTCGTAGATCTGGCGCTCGGAGAAGCTCTGGTCCGGCTGCCCGGAGTTGCGGTGGAGGTCGCGCACCACCTCGGCGATCGCCAGCGGGTCGCCCGAGTTGATCTTGGCCTCGTACTCCTGCGCCCGGCGCGACCACATGGTGCGCTTGATCCGCGCGCGGCCCTTCAGGATCGCCAGCGCCTCGTCGAACAGCTTGCGCGTGGCCAGCTTGCGCAGGCCCGCACTCTTCGCCTTCGCCACCGGGACGCGCAGCGTCATCCGGTTCTCCTCGAAGGTGATGTGGATCAGCTCGAGCCGGTGGCCGGCGATCTCCTCGGTGGCGATCCGCTCGACCTTGCCGACGCCGTGCGTCGGATAGACCACGTGGTCCCCCTCCACGAATGGCCCGTTGTCCTGCGGCTTGCGCGCGGCGATCGGACGCGGCTCGTCCTCGGCCTCCTCGTCGGGGGCGCCATCGGTCACCTGGTCCTCGGTCTCCGGCGTGGTCGTCTCCATCTTGCTCAGCACGTGCCTATCGTCTCCTGTCTGGCGCGCCGCCGCCGCCGCGCCAGACCTGGATCAGGCTCGGGCACGCGGGGCCGCAGGACCGATCCATGCCGTCGCGATCGGAATCGCGACGGGGGCGGGATCGACATCGATTGCGACTTGGGGTGGAGCAGTTCCTATCACAAAGGGCGCCTGCACGGAACCCTCAGCACGGACACCCCGCGGCGGCGAACAGGTCCGGCAGCCGGCCGGCGTCCTGGCCGGCGGCACCGTCGCACCGCGACACGCTGACGCCGAGCATCCGTTCGGCAGGGG
>CAXUBN010000226.1:0-4652 GCA_964249255.1 uncultured Acetobacteraceae bacterium
GCCCCTCGCGGGCCAGCTGCCAGCATTGCCGCATCGTGCTGAGCGCCTGCTCAAGCGCCGCATCCGCCGCCGCCTCGTCCGCCGCCGCGTCCAGGCCGGCGGTGATGTGCCGGGCATCGAACGCCAGCAGCACCACGTCCGGCCGGAACCGGTGCAGCGCCGACCCCGCGTCGGCCAGCTCGTGGCGGTACTGGCCGTACTCGCCCTCGAAGGTCGTGAGCCAGATGTTGCGCCGCGCGGCGGCGACGCGGATCGCCGGAAGCAGGTGCACGGTGGTGGCCGATCCCAGGATCGCCAGCCGCACCGGCCGCGTCGGCAGCCCGTCCGGCGGCGCGTCGCCATGGTGGCGCTGGATCAGCCGGTCCAGCCGCTCCGTCTTGAGGAAGTCGAGCCGCAGGTTGGCCAGTGCCACCAGATCGGCCCACGGCGCCGTTCCGGTCCCCTCGAGCGCCTTGATGCGCGCGGCGAAGTCGGCGGGCTCGGGCAGCCAGGCGAGCTGTGGCTTGGGCATCGCGACCTCGACAACGGTGTGTGGCGTGTGAATCTCGGGTCGTCGAACGACCCGTGTCAACCGGTCCGGCGGGCCGTCCCGGACCGGTCGCGGCGGCGGCCTAGGCGGCCTGCTTCAGGTCCTGCCACAGCCGGAGGGCCTGCTGGCACAGGACGGTCCAGCCCTCGAGGTTCACCGGGAAGCCGAGCCGGTCGACGGCGAACCAGTCGATGTGGCCGACCATCAGCCCGGGATGGACCAGGCGTACGGTGAGCGGCGGGTGACGCTCGTCCGCACGGCAGACGAAGAACAGCACCGACTTGCCGTGACCGCCCACCGCGTCGGCCAGCGCCAGCATGTCCGCCTCGTCCCCGACCTCGCCCGAGTAGCGGTAGACGAAGATCTTGTCGCCGTCCTCGAGATCCTCGCGCAGCTTGCGGGCCAGGAAGCCGGTGCGCTGGCACATCATCCGCAGCGCATCCTCCCGCGGCACGGTCAGCCGATCGAGGTGCGTGTGGTCGCTGTACAGCCCGTAGGCCGTATCGACGAAGCGCCAGTCGTAGACCCCCTCGAAGCTGGTGAGCATGCTGGTCTCGGCCGCACCGCAGCCCGCGAAGTCGTTGGCGAGCAGCCGGGTCACGTCCCCCAGGCTGACGCCGGTCCAGCGCAGCAGGCTGAGCGGCTCGAGCTTGACGAGGCGCTGCACGAAGCCGAACTCGCAGCCATAGTGGGCCGAGCCCCCCGGACCGCCGCCGCCGAGGCTCTCGAACCCGCCCAGCAGCTCCTGCTGCGCCCGCAGCGTCTCGTCCCCGCCGCCCATGCCGTTCGTGTCGCCATCGAGGTCGTCCGGGATCGCCTCGCCCCGCCCCAGCATGATCTCGCGGATGTCGGCGATCTTCTCGTCGACGAATCCGGCGTTCGGGTAAAGGCGGGCGAGATGGATCAGGCGCCGCAGGCATTCCTGGTAGTCGCCGCCGACCTGCGCCAGCTGCGCCCGTGCGAGCAGCAGTCCCTCGCCCTCGCCGAGCCGCTCGATCCAGCGGGCCAGCATCCCGTCCAGGGCGTCGAGCGACACCTGCCGCGTCCCCGCCGGGATCCGGTTGGTCAGGTGGACGAGCTCGATGAGGGGGATCGGATCATCCGGAAAGGCCTCCATCGTCCGGACCAGCATCCCCTCCGCCTCGCCCAGGTGACCATCCGCCGCCAGCGAGCGCGCCAACGCGAAGAGGCTCCAGAACCCACCCGGGAAGCGCTCGTGGATGGTCCGGAAGATCGCGAGCGCTTCCCCGGTCCGGCCCAGCATCTGCTTGAGCTCGCCATGGTCGAAGAACAGCGCCGGATCGTCCGGGAACCGTTCGATCCCCTCCAGGAGGACGTGCTCCGCCTCGTCGAACCGCTGCATCTCGCGGAACAGCTGCGCCATCCTGCGCCACGGCCACCATATGCTCGGGAAGCGGTCCCGTACGATCCCGAACCGCCGCAGCGCCTCGTCCAGGTCCTTTCTCGCCACCGCGAGCTCGGCATGGTCGAGCGGCAGCGCCGCCTCGTGCGGGTGGCGGTCCTGGGCCTCGAGCAGCACGGCCTCCGCCTCGCCGATCCGATCGCTTGCCTTCAGCACGTCGGCGATCCGCTTGGACGGCCACCATTCGTTCGGGAAGCGATCCCGGACCGCCTCGAACCGGCGCATGGCCTCAACCCAGTCCTGCCGGTCGACCGCCAGCTCCGCATGGTCGAAGAACAAGGGAACGTCGCCCGGGAGGGCCCGTTGCCCGTCCAGGAGAACGGCCTCCGCCTCGTCCGCCCTGCCGGCCCGCTTCAGCACGTCGGCCTCGCGCTTGTACGTCCACCAGAAGTGGGGAAACCGCTCCCTCGCGTCCCCGAACCGCCGGATGGCGTCCGGCCAGTCCTCGCGCTCGGCGGCGATCTCCCCGCGCTCCAACGGGAAGTGCGCATCGTGCGGAACCTGCCGCTCGCCTTCCAGCAGCGCCTGCTCCGCCTCGTCCGGCCGCTTCGCCCGCCGCAGCGCCGTGGCCAGACGCGCGTGCGTCCAAGCCTCGGACGGGAACCGCGCACGGGCCAGGCGATACCGGCGCGCCGCCTGTCCCCAATCCGCCCGGTCGTCCGCGATCGCCGCATAGTCGGCGAACATGCCGCCATTGGACGGGAACCAGCACATCCCCTCCAGCAGGATCGTTTCGGCCTCGTGCGGCCGACCGATCGTCCGGCAAAGGGCTCCCGCGCGGGCGTAGGCGGCCTCCGTCGCCGGATGGCGATCGATCGCCGCCAGCAGGAATGCCAGCGCGCCCGCCTGGTCGCCCCCTTCTTCCGCCGCCGTTGCCCGGTCGAGCAGCTGATGGACATCGTCCTGGCTCAGGTCGGCTGGCGGCGGTCGCACGTCCTCGGCATGCGCGTCATGCGCCGGGTCGATCTCCGCCTGGTATCCCGGCTGCACGATGCGCTCCCACCATCCGTCGCAATGATTCCGCCGATGCGGCTCCCGCCATCCGAAGCGGCCGGGTGGGCCCCGGACATCGGATGTCACGCAGGGGCCTCGAACCGGCGCCGGCCGACCATGGAGGGACGGGGAAGCCCCGGTCTAGGCCGCCCTTTGTTCCTGCCATGTCCGGTGGGCATCCTCGCAGAGCCGCGTCCACCCTTCAATGTTCGCCGGGTACTGGTGCCTGTCGGACGCGAACCAGTCGATGTGGCCGACCATGAGCCCGGGACGGATCAGCCGGACGGTGAGGGGCGCATGACGCTCGTCCGCCCGGCAAACGAAGAACAGCATGTTGCGGCCATACGCGTTCACGGCGTCGGCCAGCGCAAGCAGCTCGGCCTCGTCCGGAAGCGGGCCCAGGTAGCGATAGACGAAGATCTTGTCTCCGTCCTCGAGGTCCTCGCGCAGCTTGCGGGCCAGGAACTTGGTCCGCTGGCACATCATCCGCAGGGCATCCTCCTGCGGCACCGTCAGCTTGTCGAGGTGGGTGTGGTCGCAGCGAAGCTCATAGACCGTGTCGATGAAGTGCCAGTCGTACGCGCTCTCGATGCTGTCGAGGACACAGTTCTCGAGTTCGCCGACGCCGTCGAAATCGTTCGCCAGCAGCCGCGTCAGGTTCGGCAGGCTGACGCCGGTCCAGCGCAGCAGGCTGAGCGGCTCGAGCGTGAGCGCACGCTGCAGGAACCCGAACTCACACCCGTAGAAGCCGCTTCCCCCCGGCGCGCCGCCGCCCAGGCTTTCGAACAGGCCGAGCAGCCATTGGTTGTGCCGCAACACGTTGCCCGGGTCCGACGTCACCCCGGCAGCCTGCCCGAGCTCTTCCGGGGCCACCTCGCCGGATCCGAGCAGGAGTTCCCGCGCGACGGCGATCCTCTCGTCGATGCCACGCGCGCTCGGACTGACACGGGCCACGTGCAGGAGCCGCCGCAGGTAGCCCGGGTAGTCGCCGACGACCTGCGCCAGCTGCGCCTTGGCCAGCAGCAGATCCTCTGCCTCGCCGCATCGCTCGATCCACCCGTCCACCATCTCCTCCAGGGAGGCGACCGAGACCTGACGGGTGTCGGCCGGGATCTGGATGGTTAGCTGGACCAGCTCGGTCAGGGCGCCGCGCTCGTCCGGAAACGCCCTCATCACCTCGACCAGCATCGACTCCGCCTCGTCGAAGCGCCTGCTGGCCGCAACGGAGCAGGCGAGACGGAAATGGCCGTGGTAGTTGCCGGGAAAGCGCCGCGGGATGATGCGGTAGCGCTCGACGGCCTCCTCGACCTGGCCCAGCCACTGCGCGAGCCCCGCATGGTGGAACAGGGGCTCCGGATCGTCCGGAAAGAGCGCGATGCCCTCCCGCATGACGCGGTCCGCGTCGTCGAACCGCTCCAGGCTGCAGTACGTTTCCGCGATGCCGCGCAAGGGCGACCACAGTTCGGGGAACCTGTCCCGGGTGTCCTCGAACCGTTGCAGCGCCTGCTGCCAATCCTTGGCCGCGCCGGCGAGGCTCGCATGGTCCAGGAACAGGTCCGGCAGCTGCGGATGCCGGGTCTGCCCGTCCAGCAGCACGGCCTCGGCCTCGCGGAGATGCCCCTGTGCCCGCAGCGTGTCGGCGATCCGCTTGTAGGGCCGCCACAGGTCAGGGAACCTGTCCCGGACGATCCCGAACCGCCGCAGGCT
>CAXUBN010000227.1:0-4637 GCA_964249255.1 uncultured Acetobacteraceae bacterium
CGCTGAGGGTATCCGGATGTCCGCGACCAGTCTTCCCGCCGCCGAGGCCGAGCGCGCCACGGCGCGCCGCGTGCAGCCGACCCTGTTCATCGGGCTGGGCGGCACCGGCATGCAGATCCTGCTGCGGCTGCGCCGGCGCATCCTGGCCGGCGACTGGAACGGGAAGCGCCTCGACGACCTGTCGCGGATGCCGGTCGCCTCGTTCCTCTACGTCGATACCGACCTGCGCACCGGGGTCGAGAGCGACCGCGACCAGGGGAGCGACCCGCTCGCCCGCCTGGTCGCGTTCCGCGAGAACGAGCGGCTGCAGCATGCCGTGGACGTGCGCCGCTACACCCGGGACCTCGACCGCTACCCGCTGGTCGCCGACTGGCTGCCGATCGCCGACTTCTCGCTGATCAACACCGAGAAGGGTGCCGGCCAGGTGCGCGCGATCTCGCGCCTGCTGTTCTTCGACCAGTTCGGCAAGCTGGCCGACCTGGTGCGCGACCGCAGCGACGCCCTGCTGCGCAGCGTCGGCCGCCAGGACGACCTGGCGCACCTGGGCCTCGAGATCGAGAACCGGCTGCGCGTGGTGGTGGCCTGCTCCGCCGCCGGCGGCACCGGCTCAGGCTCCTTCATCGACCTCGGCCTGATGCTGCGCTCGATCATCCATCCGGCCCCCACCGTGGACCTCGTGCTGCTGCTGCCCGGCGGCTACCACGAGCACCAGCGCCAGCGCGTGAACGCCAACGGCTATGCGGCGCTGATGGAGCTGGAGCACGCGATGCGGCCCAACCCGCAGCCGCCCTTCGTCACGCAATGGGCCGACCACCAGGGCCCGCTGCCGAACATCGCGCCCTATGACGACGTCTACCTGCTCGATACCCGCAACGTGCTGGACGACGGGCTGGAGTCGGTCGAGGACCTGTACGACATGGCGGCCGACATCCTGTTCGAGGATTTCGGCACCAGCGAGTTCGCCGCCACCAAGCGCTCGATCGCGGTGAACCAGGCGCAGCACAAGCTCGACAACTACGAGCCGCCGCTGCCCGCCCACCTGGGCCGGCAGTCCTGGCGCTACAGCCAGCTGTTCTCGACCTTCGGCCAGGCCACCATCGACACCAAGGGCCGCGTCGCCGTGGACGCCGCGGTGGCCGAGACCGCCAAGCGGATGCTCAAGGCGTACTTCAACGTGGCGCTGGAGGATTCCGGCCGGTTGCCGACGCCGGCCGAGCGCGACGACTTCCTCGACCGCCAGTTCCACCTGGGGGCCAGCGCCTTCCACCACGTGCTGCCAGGCCAGGCCGACACCGCCACCGTCAATGAGCCGGTCCTGATCGACCGGCTGCTGGCGGACGGCAACGGCCAGTCGCTGCTGGCCGAGATCGATCGCGACCTGCTGGCCACCTATCAATCGGAAGGGTTCCAGGCCGCCGACCCGCGCAACCTGCCGACCCTGGTGCTGCGCGAGTTCGAGCAGCGCCACGACGACGTGCTGGGCAGCATCCGGCACCGGACCGGGTCTGGGCTCGCCGCCGACCGCATCGTCGCCACCCGCAACCGGATGGCGGCCGAGCGGCGCGGCGACGGTCCGGAGGGCCTGCGCGCGGTGCTGTACGACTACCTGGACCAGCGCGATCGCGGCGGCCTCGACTACACCATCCGCCTGGTCGAGGACGCCAAGCTGCAGATGGAGGCGGAGGTCGGGCGCCTGGAGGTGGTGGAGGCCCGCTACGCCGCCCGCGCGGCCAACACCCAGCACCGGTTCGAGCAGTCGCTCGACAACCTGCGCGAGGCCGTGGGCCGGCGCTTCCCGTTCGGGCCGGACCGCCGGGCCGCCGAGCGCTACCTGGAGCACCTGCGCACCGAAACCTCCTACTACCTGGCGATGCAGCTGCGCCGGCAGGCCGCGATCGAAGCCCGCAGCTTCCTGCGCGCGATGTCGGAGGCGCTGGGCACGCGACGCGGCCAGGACGGCGACGGCAACACGCTGTGGGACGGCGCCGTGGCCGAGCTGGTGGGCGGCCGCGCCCTGGTGCGCCAGACCGTGGCCGAGTTCGACGGCGAGATCGGACTGCTGCGCGATGCGGTGGGGCGGCGCGACCGCGGCACCTTCGTAGTGCTGCCGGAGGCCGACGCCGAGGCGCGTGCCATGCTGGACAGCGACGACGCGGCGGTCGGCCGCTGGGCACTGGAGATGTTCCGCGACGAGGGCGGCTCGCGCACCCTGTTCCCGATCCTGCGCGACGACATGAGCCGCAGCGTGCTGCTGAACCGGCTGCGCGGCTTCGTGCGGCACCGGCTTCGGCCGCGCGCCGAGGCGTTGCGCTCGGCGCAGTCGATCCTGCTCGACATGAGCCCCCGCGACCGCGTCGCCCTGTTCAACCGCGCCATGGTGCGCGCCATGCCCTGGCTCGACGCCTCGTTCGACCACCTGGGGGGAATCGCGATGGGGCCGCGCTACACGCTGCTCATCGCCACCGACGACAAGGACGGCTTCGAGCGCAACTTCGGCGCCGAGATCGCGCAGGCGATCCCCACCGGCCGGCTCGGCATCGGGGCCGCGCAGTACCTGAACTCCGGCCTGCGCGACCGCATCCTGATCTACTGCGAGCTGAGCGGCATCCCGCTCGACAGCATCGATCCGCTGCGCACCGAATGGCGCACCAGCTACCAGCTGGAGCAGCGCCGGCCGCTGCCGCTGCACACCCACCGCAGCCCGGAGCGGTTCCCCGACCCGGTGGTGCCGACCACGCACGAGATCGAGGAGATGCGGCGCAACCTCGGCCTGTTCATGCGCGGCGTCGCCTACGGCATCCTGGTGCGCGGCGCCCGGCCGGGGCAGCCGTACCGGATCGACCTCGGCGGCGGGGACTGGGGCGATGCCGGCACCGAGCGGGTAATCCGGGTCGCCGGCTTCTCGCGCCACCGCGACAAGGTGCAGTCGCGGGTCGAGCAGTTCGAGCGCGGCCTAGCCCCGATCCAGCTGCTGGCGGCGGCGGCGCTGATCGAGTGGACCGGCGAGCGGGTGTATGCCGCCCGCATGGCCCGCATCGGCCCGACCCAGACCGACCGCATCCCGGGCCTGGCGCAGACGCTGGCGCTCGAGCTGGCCGCCATCCTGCGCGACCGCGCCGCGCGGGACGATGACGACCGGACGGACGGGTCGCGTATCACTGGCATCGTCCTGAAGCGCCGCATCGCCGACTGGACCGAGAGCATCCCCGGCAGCGAGGCCGATGCCGACCCTGCCGACGCGAACCGCGACCCGGCCGATTCGCCGGAACAGCGCGCGGCGCCGAAGCGGCGGATCATGGCCGACCGTTTCACGGTCGAGCGCCTGCGCGTCCTCGTGACTGATCCTGCCTCCCCTCCGCAGCCCTCGGCGATCGGCGGACGATGCTGGCACCTGTCGATCGCCAAGCAGCTGTCCGGCCCCTTCACGCTGGCCCAGCTGACACGGCTGGCGGCGCAGGGAACGCTCGGGGAGGGCACCAACGTTCGCGAGCTCGGCGGCACGGCATGGCAGCGGGTCCGCGACGTCCCGGTGCTGGCCGCCCTGCTCGCCGGCGCGCTGCCCGACGACGAGGACGAGCTGCCGGATGATGAGTAGGCCGCCCGGCGCGGCGCTGGCTGGCCTGCTGCCGCTCCTGTTCTGCCTGCCCACGCCCGCCGGCATTGTCCGCGCCCAGTCGGCGCCGACGCCGTCCGATGCGGCCGTTCTCCTGGGCCAGGTCATGCCGTCGCTGCAACCGGTGCTGCGCGCGGTGCTGGACGACCGGGCGGCGAACCAGCCGGTACCTTGGCACGACGAGGCGTCCGGCCTGTCGGGCACCGTCGCGGCGGCGCCGCCTGCCACCAGGACCCCTTGCCGCGCCATCCGCGTCACGGTGCGGGACGGGGTGCGCCAGCTTGCGCTCGAGGGGGAACGCTGCCGGTCGCCGGGCGGCGATTGGGGTCTCGGCCGTGTCGCCGACGCGATATCGGTCGACCCCGAGGCCAGCCCCCTGGTCCGCGACCTGGAGGTAGCGCTGCACCGGCTCGACTATTACCCCGGCGCCATCGACGGCGTCGCCAGCGGCGACTTCATCCGCGCGCTGCTGGTGTTCGAGCACGACGAGGGGGTGACGCCAACGCCGCGGCCAGATGCGGCGCTGCTCGACCTGGCGGATGCCGCCATTGGCCGCATCCCGGCCGCCGGCGCGTGCCCGACATCGCGACCGGTCCCAGCCCACGCGTCGGTGGCCTGCGGCAGCGTCCGCTAGATCATGACCGGGTCCCCTTCAACGGTTGATCACCGATCGGAGCCGGGCCCGACCGGCATCGGTGCCGATCGGTCGACGTCCGCGATGCCGGCAGCGGCGGGCCCGTGCACCAGATGCGGCGAGGTACTGCAGCATGCGGTCGCATACTGCCCGTTCTGCGGCCTGGCGCAGGGAGCGGCGGCACCCGCACCCCTGGAGGCCCGGCCGTCACCCGATCGAACACCGCTGATCCCGGCGCTCCCGGCCGCACCGGTCACGGCTGATCCACCGGTGCCGGTCCCCCGACCCGGATCGGTCCCGCCGGTGCGGCGCACGCCATCGGTGCCGAACCTCGCACCAGCCTCCGCGCCTCCCCCTGCATCCCCCCGGCCCGTCCAGCCGGCCCGGCAA
>CAXUBN010000228.1:0-4285 GCA_964249255.1 uncultured Acetobacteraceae bacterium
GTGATGGGGCTGACGCTGGTCCTGACGTTGACGCTGGGGTTGGCCGGGTGCGGCAAGAAGGGCTCTCCGGAACCGCCCGGGCCGCCGAGCCAGGTCACCTACCCGCGGAGCTACCCGTCGGAGTGACGGTGCCGGGTCCCGGCACCCCGGGTCCCGGCAGCGGGACCGCCACGCCGCCCGATGCCGCCCGCGCCTCGATCTGGATCCCGATCGCCGCCCAGCGCCCGTCCGGCCGGCGCCACAGCAGCGGCGCGCCGCTGGTGCCGCGCGTGGCCTGGCAGTCATGCGCCAGCAGCGGCCGGCCCTCCCCGTCCCGCGTCCAGCCCAGCACGCGGCAGTTGGCCTCTGCGACCACCACCTCGTCGCGGTCCTGGCCGTAGCCGCCGAGCAGCGCCGGGGCCGGCAGCGTCGGGAGCGCCGAGGCCAGGGGGATCGCGTCCGTGGCCGGCAGCAGCCGGTGGTCCAGCACCAGCACCGCGCGGTCGGCACCGGCGGTGGCGGCCTCGTCCCGGAACCGGTAGCCATCCGGCACCGTGAACCGTGCCACCCGGGCGTGCGCGGCGAAGCGCCCATGGTCGTAGCGCAGCAGCACGTGCACCGAGGATGGCTGGATGAAGCGGTCGACCCGGGGCAGGAACAGGCAGTGCGCCGCGGTGACCGCCACCTGCGGGGCCACCATGAAGCCGGTGCAGCGCTCGCCGAGCTCGGTCTGCACCCGCACCAGCGCGCGCCAGGGCGGCTGCGCCATGTCGATCGCGACCCGCCGGTCCCCGGGTCCCACGCCGGGAAGCAGCGGCAGCTCCGTCGCCCGCACCCCGGCCGGCCCGCCGGCCAGCATCGTGAGTGCCCCGGCCAGAACGAATGCCGGACGCTTAATCATTCGTTGGCGGGTGCGCGCTCAAGCTCGAGCCGCGCGCCATCAAGGCGCCACACATCACGTCCATCAACGATGCGAACGGAGCCGGGAGCGCATGGTGACAAAGGTCGAGCCGGCCGACGGGACCTGCGTGCACGCGCTCGATCGCATCGCCGCGAGGGCGCTCCACGCCGGCCGCCCCGGGGCGGCCAGGATCGTGCCGACCTGGTCGGCAGAGGCGAAGGACCGGTTGTATCGCCGCATGTTCCCCGATGCCTCCTGCTCCGGTGCCATGGGCACAGGAACGACCAGCGATGCCCCAGTCCCCGTCATACCGTGACGGCCGTCACGGCGTCATCGTCGTCCACGCGTTCGGTCCATACCGGGAAGCGCAGTTCCTGGACGACCCGGCGGTGATCGATGCCCTGATCGCTGAGGGCCACGGCTGGCGCGTCGCCGATGCCGTGATGCTGGAGGACGGTTCCTGACCGCGGCCGTCGCCGTCAGGGCGCGTGGGCGAACGACAGCAGGTCCGCGTTCAGGCGTTCGCGCTCGGTGTAGAACAGTCCGTGCGGGGCGCCGTCGTACTCGATGAGCCGGGCGCCCGGGATCATGGCGGCGGCGCGGCGGCCGCTGGCGTCGATCGGCACCGTCTGGTCGGACCGGCCGTGGATCACCAGGGTCGGGCGATCGAACGCGCGCAGGTCGGCACGGAAGTCGGTGGCCGAGAACAACCGCACGCAGGCCAGCGTCGCCAGCGCCGAGCCCTGCAGCGCCATCGCGCTCGACCATTGCAGGAACTCGCTCGACACCGGCGACGTGAGCAGGCCGGCGCCGTAGAGCACCTTTCCGAAGCCGGCCAGGAAGTGAGGCCGATCGGTCTGAAGCTGCTGGATGATGTCGTCGAACACCTTGGAGTCGACGCCCTCCCCATTGTCCGCCGTCTTGAGCAGGAACGGGGTCACGGCGGCCAGCAGCACGCAGCGGCCGATGCGCCGGCTGCCGTGCCGCGACAGGTAGCGCGCGACCTCGCCGCCGCCCATGGAGAAGCCGACCAGCGTCACGTCGGCGAGGTCGAGCGCCTCCAGCAGCGCATGGAGGTCGTCGGCCAGCACGTCGTAGTCGTAGACCCCGCCGGGCTGATCCGAGCGGCCGAAGCCACGCCGGTCATAGGCGACGGCGCGCATCCCGCTCTGCACCACGGGCACCATTTGGTAGTCCCACATGTCCGCGTTCAGCGGCCAGCCGTGGACGAACACCACCGGCCTGCCGCTGCCCCAGTCCTTGTAGAACAGGCTGGTGCCGTCCGCTGCCTTGATGACGGGCATGAGCGTTCTTCCCCGGGTTCTTGCGGCCGCTGAACGACCGCCGCGGCGGCGCGGTTGCACCGGAGCGGCCCGTTAACCGGTGCTTAAGCGCGGGTCGTCAGGGTGATGCCGGACGATGCGGAACCGGGCCATGGCGGTGGACACGACGGACGGGCTCAAGCCGGCGACGGATCGATGCGCGACATGGGCGGTGCCGGCGGTGGGGTTGGCCGTGGGGCCCGCCGCGGGACCGGACCGCGCGGCGCTGCTGGCGATCCGCCTGTTGTTCGACCGCGCGTTCTACCTGTCGGCGCACCCCGACGTCGCCGCCAGCGGCATCGACCCGCTCGACCATTTCCTGACCTGCGGTCTCGCAGAGGGCCGCAGCCCGTGCGTGCTGTTCGATCCCGCGTTCTATCTCGACCAGCCCGGCGCGCCCGCCACGCGGGACGGTTTGTTCCTGCACTACCTGACGGTCGGCATCGGGCTCGGCCTCGACCCGCACCCGCTGGTGATGGCCGGCCACTACGCCGCGCAGTCGCCGCACCTGCCGGCCGGCACCAACCCGCTCACGCACATGCTGGGCGCCGGACGGCGGGAGAACCGCCGGCCCAATCCGCTGTTCGACCCGGCCTTCTACGCGCGGCGCCTGCGCGGCGGCTCCTCGCCGCAGCACCCGCTGACCCACTACGCGCAGTCCGGCTGGCTCGACCGGCTGCAGCCGCACCCGCTGTTCAATCCCGCCGCCTACCTGGCGCAGCGAGACGACATCGAGGCGGCGGGGCTCGATCCGCTGGCGCACTACCTGAGGCACGGGCGGCACGAGGCGACCCGGCCGAACTGGCTGTTCGATGCCGAGCACTACGCGGCACGGTGTCCGGAGCCGGTCGAGCCGTGCGATGCCCTGCTGCACCTGGCCCGCCACGGCAGCGGTCCGGGCCGCTCGCCCAGCCCGTTGTTCGACGCCGCGCACTACCTGCGCCAGAATCCGGACTTGGTCGCCACCGGCGCCGATCCGTTCCTGCACTTCCTGGAGGTCGGGCTCCGCGAGAACCGCGATCCGCACCCGCTGTTCGATACCGCCTTCTATCGCAGCCGCAACGCCGACGTCGCCGACGCCGACATGCCGCCCTTCGTCCACTACGTGCGCTTCGGCGCGCGCGAGGGCCGCGACCCCAACCCGTGCTTCTCGGTCAGGACCTACCTCGGGCGTCATCCGGACGCGGCGGCGGACCCGACCGGACCCTTGGCGCACTTCCTGCGCACCCCGGGCGCGCATCTCGACCGGCTCGGCGACGGGTTCGACCCGGGATACTACCTCGACTGCCATCCGGGCTGCCGCGACGCGGTGGCGGCCGGGCTGTCGCCGCTGGCGCACTACCTGGCGGTCGGGCGCGCCGACGGATTGTCGCCGCTGCCGATGCCGCTGGACGGCCTTGGCTGGAGCGTCCCCTCCACGCCGCAGGCTGCGGGCGCGGCCGCGACGACGATGCTTCTGGTGCTGCCCGACGCCTCGCGCAGCGACGCCGCGCTGTGCGCCCTGCGCGCGGTGGGGGAAATGGTCCGGGATGCGGCGCTGGACTGCCGGGTGGTGATCCGTGACGGCGGGGTGCTGGCCCCGAGCTTCGCCGCACTGGCGCCGACGATCGTGATCGGCCCATCCCGGGCCGGCGACGGGGCCGGCGGGACGGATCGCATGGCCGCCATCCTCCACGCATTCCGCGAGCGGCCCGGCGGCGTGGTGATCGCCACCGGCGCGGCACTGGGCGACGCGGTGGCGCTGGCCGATCGGCTGCAGCTCCGGCTGCTCGCCTGGCTGCACGAGATGCCGATCTCGATCGACAGCCTGTCCGGCGGAGCGGAGGCGATGATGGCGTTGGCGGAGATGGGCGCGCCGGTGATCGTCAACGCGCCGGCCGCGCGCGATGCGCTGCTGCGGCGCTACCGGCTGTCGCCGCGGCAGGTGACGGTGATCAACGACGGGATGGCAGCGCCACCGCCCGGGCTCGACGCGCGCGCGGCGGCGCTGTCGCTGCGCGATCGGCTCGACCTGCCCCCGGACGCGCTGGTGGTGCTGGGCGGCGGCGCGGTGGAGTTCCGCAACGGCACCGACCTGTTCGTG
>CAXUBN010000228.1:4310-4632 GCA_964249255.1 uncultured Acetobacteraceae bacterium
CGGCCCAGGTGCTGGCGCAAGTACGGCGTCAACCGGCGCTGGCCGATACGGCGTTGGCGCAGGCCCATTTCCTGTGGTTCGGCACCGTCGACGACCGGCTGTTCGCCGCGCTTTGCCGCAACGACATCGACCGGCTCGGGCTGTCCGACCGGGTGCGGCTGCTGGAGCCGCGAGACGAGGCGACGCCGATGCTGCTCGGCGCGGACCTGTTCCTGCACACCGCCCGGGAGGCCGCGTTCGGTCTCGCCGTGGCCGAGGCACGTCAGGTCGGGGTGCCGGTGATCGGCTTCTCCGGCTGTGGCGACGATGCCGCGACGTTCGC
>CAXUBN010000229.1:0-4602 GCA_964249255.1 uncultured Acetobacteraceae bacterium
GCCGTGCGGGCACGGAAGGCGGCGGCGGAACAGGCCAGGCTGGACGACGCCGCCGGGCGGATGCGCCGGCTGGTCGCGGCGGACCCGGCCCTGGCCGACGTCGCCGGGCAGATGGCGATCGACGTCACCCCTGACGGCCTGCGCATCCAGATCATGGACCGGGAAGGCCAGCCGATGTTCGACCGCGGTGCGGCGACGCTGAACGCGCGCGCGGCGGCCCTGCTGGCCAAGGTGGCGCCGTTCCTGGCCACGCTGCCGGAGCCGGTCTCGGTCAGCGGCTACACCGATGCCGCGGCCTGGGCTCCGGGAACCGCCACCAACTGGACCCTGTCGTCGGGTCGCGCCAACGCCGCCCGTGACCTGCTGGTCGGCTCCGGCCTGCCGGACCGCCGCATCACCGACGTCACCGGCTATGCCGACCGTCACCTGCTGCTGCCGGCGAACCCGCTGTCCAGCGCCAACCGGCGCGTGGTGCTGACGCTGCGCCGCCAGTATCCCGCGTCTCCCATCGGGTCGTCCGCCCCGGCCGCGGCCGGCGGGACAGGGCCCGTGCCCCCGACGCCACCATCGTCGCCGCCATCACCGCCGCCGGGGGGCTGAGCCGCCATGTTCACCATTGGCGGGCTCGTGTTCCTGTTGTTGTGCGTGTTCGGCAGCTTCATCGCGTCCGGTGGCGCGATCGGCCCCTTGTTCGCCTCCATGCCCTTCGAGCTGCTCAGCATCCTGGGAGCGGCGGTGGGCACGTTCCTGATGGCCAACTCGATGCACGACATCAAGCATACGATCGGCGGCTTCAAGAAGGTGCTGAAGGGGCCGGCCTTCCGGAAGGCCGACTACGTCGAGATGCTGAGCCTGCTCTACTTCTTCGTGAGGCTGGCCAGCAGCAAGGGGGCCACCGCGATCGAGCCGCACATCGAGAAGCCCGACACCAGCAGCGCCTTCGCGGCCTTCCCAAAGGTGCTGGCCAACCACCATGCCGGCAGCATGATCTGCGACTACTTCCGCATGGTCGGCATGAGCGCCGACGACCCGCACCAGCTCGATGACATCATGGCGCGCGAGCTCAAGAAGACGCTGACCGAGGAGCTGCACCCCTGCCACGCGTTGCAGAGCATGTCCGACGCGCTGCCGGCACTCGGCATCGTCGCCGCCGTGCTCGGCGTCATCAAGACCATGTCCAAGATCAGCGAGCCGCCGGCGGTGCTGGGCGAGATGATCGGCGGTGCCCTGGTCGGAACCTTCCTGGGCGTCCTGCTGGCCTACGGCATCGTGGCGCCGATCGCGGCCCGGCTCAGCGCCGTGGTCCTGGAGGAGTCCAAGTACTACGAGCTGATCCGCGCGGTGATCGTCGCGCACCTGCACGGCAACCCGCCTCAGATCAGCATCGAGAGCGGCCGCAAGATGGTGCCCAACGAGCACATGCCGACCTTCCAGGAGCTCGAGGTCGCGGTGCAGAACCTGCAGATCGCCTGACACGCGGGTGACCGGCCGGCCTGCTATCCCGTCACGGCGATGCGAGACAGTCGTCCGACGTCGGCGCTGAAACGCTTATCCCCGTCACGCAGGTCGTCCACCGCAAACCATTTCGCATCCAGTGCGTCGTCTGCCGCGATCGGGTCACCTTCCAGCCACTCGCACGCGATCGCCAGCAGGATGAAGTGGTGGCGCAGCGTTCCATCCGGGCCGCGGTCGAACACGTCGATCGCATCCAGCAACCGTCGCGCCAGCCCCCGTACCCCGGTCTCCTCAAGCAACTCGCGCTCGGCCGCGGCGAACACCGTTTCGCCAACCTCGATCCGTCCACCGGGACACGACCACAGATCCTGGTCAGGCGGGTTGCGTCGACGGATCAGCAGCACCTCATGGCCACGCACCACCAGCGCGAGCGCGGCCGCGACTGGGATCAGGACGACGCCAGCGAGCGTATCAGGAGTGCCGCCGCCGCCTCGCACAGCGCCTGGTCGTTCGCGGAGAAGCGGCCGAGCGTCGGGCTGTCGATGTCCAACACGCCCAGCAGCCGGTCGCCCTGGACCAGCGGCACCACGATCTCGCTGCGGGATGCGGCGTCACAGGCGATGTGGCCCGGGAACGCACGTACGTCCGCGACCACGATCGTTTCGCGCCGGGCGGCGGCGGTGCCGCATACGCCGCGGCCGATCGGGATGCGCACGCAGGCGACGCGGCCCTGGAACGGACCCAGCACCAACTCCCCATCACGCAGGAGATAGAAGCCAGCCCAGTTCACATCGGGAAGCGTCTGGAACAGGATCGCCGCCATGTTGGCGCTGTTCGCGATGAGGTCGCTCTCGCCCGACAACACCGCTTCCAGCGTTTGCAGCAGATCCCCGCCAGCGGAAACCTCCATGATGCGCGTCAGCGCGCCATCATGCCGGGTTCCATGACATGGACGTAGAGCTGATGGAACATGATCGAGGTGAGACCCACCGACAGGATCAGCAGCGGCACGTTCATCATCAGGGTCAGGGAGTTCCAGCGCTGCGCATCGGAGAAGTCGAGGTGGAACAGCAGGATGAGCTGTGCCATCACGGTCAGGACCGACACGAACGAGATCACCGCGATCAACGTGATGGAGCCTGCCGCATGCGTCCGCACCAGAAACAGGGACAGGCCCAGCAACGCCAGCGACAGCACGTATCCCGCAATGTACTGGATCTCGCTGGCACCCTTGATCTCGGGATGGTCCCACGGCTTGCGGTTATCGATACCCATCAGACGGATCCCCTCAGATAAACGAAGGTGAACACGAAGGTCCAGATCAGCGCCTGGTAGAGCCAGAAGATCTTGAGGTTCGCCATCCGGTAGACCACCAGCACGGTGAGTCCGCTGCGCCATACCTGCACCAGCATGACGCCCATCCACAGCAGGCCGATCGCGATGTGGATGCCGTGCACCGCGATCAGGGTATGGAAGATCGACAGATAACCGCTGCGTTGCGGCGTGTTGCCGGCCGCCGCCAGCCCGAACAGCTCGGAGCTTTCCTGGATCAGGAATGCGAGGCCGATCAGCGCCGAGACCACCAGCCAAGCCATCACCGCGCGCGGCCGGTTGCGCTTCAATTCGGTCATGCTGAGCCCGAAGGCCAGCACGCTGGTCAGCAGCACCACCGTCTCGATATAGGCATGAAGCGGTAATGCCACCTGGGCCGGCCCCGGGCCGCCGGCCAGGCTGGTACTGTATGTCAGAACCTCGTAGGCGGCGAACAGGGCCGCGAAGATCAGCGAGTCGCTCAGCATGTAGAGCCAGAAGCCGAGCAGGCGGGTGCTGATGATGTCGTGCTCGTGATCGACCTCGGCCCAAAGCACTACATCGTCCGGGTCGACCTCTTCCGAACCATGCCCGATGGAGGGCGCCTTCATCTCGGTGCCTTCTGGGCCAGGGCCATGGCCGGTTCGGCCGCCACCGGACCCGGCTTGCGGCGCTCGGCGTCGAACGCCGCCTGCTCGGTGCGGCGCACATCGGCAGCGGTGATCTTGGTACCGCTCTCGTCGCCGAACGATCGAATGATGATGATGACGAACACCGCAAGCAGCGACAGTGCCGCCAGCCACCAGATCCGCCACACCATGGCAAACCCGAACCCCGCGGTGGCGATGCCGAGGAACATCGGCACAGGCGTATTGAGCGGCACCTCGATGTCGTCATAGTGCTCGGGCACCGCGTTGGCGTAGCCGTGCTCGCGGCGCCAGGACCATTCGTCACGCGAGTTGATATGCGGGATGACCGCGAAGTTGTAGGCCGGCACCGGCGAATGGGTCATCCATTCGAGGCTGCGCGTCGTGCCCCACGCGTTGAACTCGGCCCGGTTCTCGTGGCGGTTCCGGATGCTGACCACGATCTGGTAGATGAAGGCCCCGACCGACCCGATGTACATCAGGATGCCCAGCTCCTCCACGATCATCAGCGGCCGCCAGGTGGCGTAGGGGATGTAGGACATGCGACGCGGCATGCCGTCGAAGCCCAGCCCGAACATGGCGGTGAACACGGTGAAGGTGCCGGCGATGAACAGCCAGAAGGTGAGCTGGCCGCTGGGCTCGTCGAGCTTGAACCCGGTGACCTTGGGGAACCAGAAGACGATTCCAGCGGCCGAGGCGAAGATCGTCACCATGGCCACGCAGTGGAAGTGCGCGATCACGAACACCGTGTTGTGGGTCATGTAGTTGATGGCCGGGATCGCCAGCATCATGCCGGTGAGGCCGCCGATCAGCTGCATGAAGATGGCCGACACCGCCCAAAGCATCGGCGTGGTGAAGGTGAGCCGGCCGCGGAACATGGTGAAGGCCCAGTTGAACACCTTCACGCCGGTCGGGATCGACACCAGCATGGTCGTGATGCTGTAAAACACGTTGACCGCGGGACCGGCGCCCATGGTGAAGAAGTGGTGCAGCCAGACGGCCCAGGAGATGCTCCCGATGCTGAGCGTGGCCGCTACCATCACCGCGTAGCCGAACAGTGGCTTCTCGGAGAAGACGGGGATCACCTCCGACATGATGCCCCAGGCCGGCAGGATGATGAAGTACACCTCCGGGTGGCCCCAGATCCAGAACAGGTCGGTGTAGAGCATGAAGTTGCCGCCGAACCCGG
>CAXUBN010000230.1:0-4598 GCA_964249255.1 uncultured Acetobacteraceae bacterium
GGCGGTTCCGGTGCGGCTGCTGGCGCCGGCGCCGCTCGACCGCGCCATCTCCACCGCGGGCGGCGTGCCGCGCGATGCCGTGGACGACCGGTTCATGCTGTGCCGTCGGCCGGGTCTGTTCGTCGCGGGCGAGATGCTGGACTGGGAGGCGCCCACCGGCGGCTACCTGCTGCAGGCGTCCCTCGCCACCGGCCGCGCCGCCGCCGCCGGGATGCTGCGCTGGCTGTCCGAGCGCCGCGGCTGAGCGTCGTGGCCTGAACTTGGGCGGCTCGAACTTGGCGGTCCTGGCCCCGGCGTGCTTCTGTGCCGCAGAAACCGTCACCGCGCGAGCCAGAACCGTCATGATCCGCGTCGCACGATCCGTGTTCGTCGTCGTTGTCTCGGGGGTTGCCCTGGGGGCCGCCCTGGTCGCAGCCCGGCCCTGCGCCGCGATGACCAAGGCCGGCGTCACCATGGCCGACACCCTGCAGGTGGACGGCGCCACGCTGCAGCTGAACGGCATCGGCGTGCGCACCTTCACCCTGTTCCACGTCCGCGGCTATGTCGGCGCGCTCTACCTCCCCACCCGTACCGGCGACGCCGCCACCGCGCTGTCCGAGCCGGGCCCGAAGGCGCTGATGATGCAGTTCGTCCGCGGCGCCAGCCAGGGGGAGGTGCACGACCTGTACGTGCAGTCGAGCACCCTGTACTGCGCCCGGCACGCGTGCACCGATGCCGACCGGGCCGCCTTCGCGCAGCTGCTCGGCACCGTGCGGGCGGTCCGGCCCGGCGACCGCACCGGCTTCATCGTCGACGATGCCGGCGTGCGGGTGCTGTTCGACGACCGGCCGGTGGCGACCATCGCCGTTCCCGCCTTCGGCCGCACCATCCTGGACTCGGACCTGGGCTCCACGCCGCCCTCGGCGCAGCTCCGCGACGGGCTGCTGGGCCGCGACGAGTAAAGACCGGACCGGAACCGGGCGGCGCGTCGGGGCGTCCCAGCCTGGCCATCCCCAGCGGAGTTACCACCATGAAGGCGGACAGCGTTCTCGATACGATCGGCGCCACGCCCCACATCCGGGTCAGCCGGCTGTTTCCCGACCGGCAGGTCTGGATCAAGTCGGAGCGGTCCAGCCCGGGCGGTTCGATCAAGGACCGGATCGCGCTGGCGATGATCGAGGCGGCCGAGGCCGACGGCAGCCTCAAGCCGGGCGGCACCATCATCGAGCCCACCTCGGGCAACACCGGCATCGGGCTGGCCATGGTCGCCGCGGTGAAGGGCTACCCGCTGGTGCTGGTGATGCCCGAGAGCATGTCGGTCGAGCGGCGCCGCCTGATGCAGGCCTACGGCGCCAGCTTCGACCTGACACCCAAGGAGCTCGGCATGAAGGGCGCCATCGCCCGCGCCGAGGCGCTGGTCGCCGAGCGGCCGGGCGCCTGGACGCCGCAGCAGTTCGAGAACCCGGCCAACGTCGAGGTCCACGTCCGCACCACGGCGCAGGAGATCCTGGCCGACTTCCCGGACGGCATCGACGTGATGATCACCGGGGTCGGCACCGGCGGCCACATCACCGGCGCCGCGCAGGTGCTGAAGGAGCGCTTCCCGCGCCTCAAGGTGTATGCGGTGGAGCCGTCGCAGTCCCCGGTGATCTCCGGCGGCAAGCCGGCCCCGCATCCGATCCAGGGCATCGGCGCCGGCTTCGTGCCGGCCAACCTGCACACCGACCTGCTGGACGGCGTGATCCAGGTCGACGCCGAGGACGCCCGCGAATGGGCCCGCCGGTCAGCTTCGAAAGAGGGGCTGCTGGTCGGCATCTCGTCCGGCGCCACGTTGGCCGCGATCGCGTCGAAGCTGCCCGAGATCGACGCCTCCGCCGTCATCCTCGGCTTCAACTACGACACCGGCGAGCGCTACCTGTCGGTGCCGGGCTTCCTGCCGAGCTGATCCGTGACGTTCAGGAATGTTCAACGATTACTTTGATGTGCCATGACGGACGCTGTCCGTGATCTCGTGATGGAGGTTCGGGGGAGATGGGTCGATCTACGATCTCTGTCCTTGTTCAGGGCAAGCGGAAGACGATCCGAGCAGGTCTTGAGGCCGTTGAACGGACCGCGACGTCACATGGTCATCAGCCATGGCTGGGATGTTCTCTTCGATCTTCCGCAGGGATCTGATGGATCCCCGCTTATCGGTGCTCTTTTCGATATGGCAGGCAAGGTCAGAGGCTTTCCCCATCCGTCGATAAGGTTTGGGATTTCAATAAGTCAGTTGCAGGGCGTGAACGCAGATGCCTCTATAACGCAGCATCCTCCAAACCTTGTTTAGGGTTAGGTAGCTGTAATAATTTTACGTCGTTCATCTTCTTTGCAGGTGAGTGCATTTTATTTCATCGTGATCACGGTTCGATAATGTCTTACGGATGATTTGTGGAGGGCTCGATGAATGTTGAACCGCACGCGGTCGTTGGACCAAGCTATGACGGCGATACTGCCGGATGGGCCGAGCATCAGGCTGCTCTGCTGCGTGCGGGCCGCTTCGCCCAGTTGGACATCGAGAACATCGCGGAAGAGATCGAGAGCGTGGGCAGGTCGGAACAAAAGGAGCTGACGAGCCGGCTGACCATTCTCATCGCCCATCTGCTCAAGTGGCAGTTCCAGCCGAGCCGTCGTGGCAGCTCATGGCAGGATACGATCTCGACCCAAAGGGCGCAGATCGCGCGTCACATGAAGCGGGACCCGAGCCTCAAGGCGAAGCTGGACGAGGCGGTCGAGGACGGTCATGCGGATGCACGGCTGGTTGCCCGTACGGAAACCGGTCTGGAGCCCGAGGCTTTGCCGTTGAAGTGCCCTTATACGTGGACACAGATCATGGATGATCAGTTTCTTCCTGCCTGATCAAGCGACCCGACCCGATCTGTGGCGTTCGTCGTCGTCGGTCGAGCGAGACATCAGCCGATCGCGCGGCGGCTCGCGATGTAGCCGGAGCGGTTTTCTCCCGTTGTGATAGCGTGATGTTGATGCGCTCGACCATGTCGTCCAGCAGCGCCGGGTCACCATGGATGGCGGCGAGGCTTGACGACGCGGGCACGGGCTCGCCCGCATCCAGAGTCGCGTCGATCCACGCCGCCGCGGCCTCCTCGGCGCCGGCCACCGCCTCGTCGAGGCTGTCGCCCGCGGAGAAGCAGCCCGGCAGGTCCGGCACCACCACGCCAAACGCGGTCGTCTCGGTGGCCAGCTCGATCGCGATCGGATGGCGCATCCCTGTCCCTATTGGACTCTGGCCTGCTTGCGGACGGCACGGACGAGCCCGATGCCCAGCTCCCTTTTTGGATGCGGCACCATGACATGACCGGGTCGGGCATCGTGCTTGGAGACGTGATGAGAGTCGCGTATCCGGTCGAGAACCCAACCCACGGCTTCGGGCTTCCGGATCAATCCAGTATTTCGCATCGATCGACGTCCCGGCGGCACCGGGGGTGGCTGGTCCGTTGATGCCGGAACGTCGTGGCCTATCGCAGCCCCAGGCGCGTGAGCTTCTTGATGAGGCCGACGCGGGAGATGCCGAGGCGGCGGGCCGCCTCGCTCTGGTTGCCCGTGGCGGCGGCCATCGCCTCCCGGATCATCCGTACCTCCAGGGCGGCGATCGCCTCGTCCAGGGCGCCCGGCTGCGGGTGGGGCGACGACGGCTCCGGGTCGGCGTCGACCTCGCCGGCCGCGAAGCGCAGGGCCGCGGCGTCGATCGGGCCGCCGCGGGACAGCGCCGCCGCCAGCTCCACCAGGGCCTTCAGCTCGCGGACGTTGCCGGGCCAGTCCCGGGCGGCGAGCCAGTCGAGGCCGTCGGCGGTCAGCCGGGCCTGCGGTGCCGCGCGGCGCTGGAACAGGGTCGCCAGCAGCGGCACGTCCTCGCGGCGCTCGGCCAGGGACGGGGTGCGCAGGATCACGCCCTTGAGACGGTAGAACAGGTCCTCGCGGAACGCGTCCCGGGCCACCATCGCCTCCAGGTCGCGGTGCGTCGCCGCCAGCACGCGGACGTCGGCGCGCTTCTGGCCACGGCCGCCCACCGGCGTGAAGGTGCCCTCCTGCAGGAAGCGCAGCAGCTTGACCTGCATGGGCGGCGGCATCTCGCCGACCTCGTCCAGGAACAGCGTGCCGCCGTGCGCGGTCTCGACCAGGCCGGTCTGGTCGCGATGGGCACCGGTGAAGCTGCCCTTCAGGTGGCCGAACAGCTCGCCGTCCAGCAGCTCCGCCGACAGCGCCCCGCAGTGCACCGGCACGAACGGGCCGCGGGCGCGGGGTCCGGTGGCGTGCAGGGCGCGGGCGACCAGCTCCTTGCCGGTGCCGGTCGGCCCCAGGATGATCACGCCGACCCCGGTCGGGCCGAGCCTGCGCACCATGTCGCGCAGCCGCCCCATCGCCGGCGAACGACCGAGAAGGCCGAGGTCGTCGGCATGCTCCCGCTGGCGGTGGGCGGCCAGCTCGGCGTCGAGCCTGGCCTTGCGCACCGCGCGCGCCACGATCACCCGCAGCATGTCCGGCTCGATCGGCTTGGCGACGAAGTCCCAGGCCCCGCCGTCTATCGCCCGCAGCGCCAGCTCGTGGTGCGCGTGCCCGGTCAGCAC
>CAXUBN010000231.1:0-4598 GCA_964249255.1 uncultured Acetobacteraceae bacterium
CCGCGGCACCGCCGGTGGCGCCGCCGAGCTCGGCCTCCAGGCATTCCGCGAGCGTCAGCCGGGCGCCCTCGCCGAGGCGGGCCTGGACGAAGCTGTCACCCTGCGCGACCAGCAGCGCCGCCCAGATGGTGGCGGCCTCGGCGCCATCCCGGGTGGCGCGGGCCGGCACCGCCACGCCCAGCAGCTGCGCCAGCCGCTCCTCGGCGGCGTCACCCTCGAAGGCGGTGCCGGCGGACACCAGGCGCACCTGTGCACGGGACAGGAAGCGCTTCTCGATCCGGTGGCTGGCGCCGTCATGCTCGAAATCGAGAATCACCGTGGGCGCGGTGGCGTTGCGGTGATGCTGGTGGGCGCGAACCCCTTCGCCACGCGAGCTGTGGCGGTCGAACAGCACCGCGCGCAGGGCGGCGAGCACGGTGGACTTGCCGTGCTCGTTGGGCCCGCACAGCACGTTGATGCCAGCAGCCAGGCCGTCCAGGCGGACGCGGCGATCGAACTTGCGGAACTGGTCGAGCTCCAGGCTGTGCAGCCTCATCGGCCACCCCGAGTCTGGTTCCCGTGCCGGTCCTGGCGCGCCAGCGCCAGCAGGCGGGCCAGGGCGGCACCGGCAATGTCGTGGCCCGGCAGCCCGGGCGTCGCGGCGTGAGATAGTCGGTCCGCCGCCCCGCGCAGCGCGGTATTTTCGCCCAGGAGGGCGAGATCGTCCGGCGTGGTGGTCAGAACAAGGGCGCCATCGTCGATGCGCAGCGCGCGCAGGGCGCTGCCGACGCCGTGCCGGATGCGATCCTCGAAGTATGCGTGGTCGGCGGTGTCGAGCGCGCCGTCGAGCGCCAGCCAGACCAGCACGCGGCTGGGATCGTCGCCACCCAGGTTGCGCAACCGGTGCTCGAGCGCCTCGATGTCCGCCAGCCCGGTCAGCGTGGCGCGCTCGCGGCGCCAAAGATGGCGGCCAACCGCGTGCGGCTCCGGCGGCCGCTGCTGGCCGGGACTGGCCAGCAGCACGCTGCCGCCGCCGTCGCCGCCACGGTCGAAGCCATCCGGCTCCGGCGTGCCGGAGTACCAGCCGACTGGCACGGCCTGGTCCCGGCCGGGCCAGTCGCCCAACGCCAGGTAGTCGAGGCCGGAGCGCACGGCGCGGTCGGCGGCGATCAGGTTGTGCGCGGTACCGCCCCCGCCGAAATCGCGCGTCGAGCCGTGCGCCAGGCCGATGCGCAGGCTTCCCTCGGGGGTGGCGGCATCGTCCATGCAGGCGGTGGGGTCGCCGAAAGCATGGCGTCGGTCGAGCGGGGCCGGCAGCAGCCAGATGTCGCGGCCGGTGGGATCGGGCCCATCGGTGTCAGGCCCGAGGAACACGGGCTGCCGCGACAGGTGCGCATGCACGTGGTCGGGCAGGCCGATCCGCAGCCACCGATCCCACACGCCGCCGGGCACGTTGGGGTCGTGGTTGCCGGGGATCAGGTGCCAGTCGAGATCGGGGAACTGGCGCATGCGCTCGACCGGTTGGCGCAGGGTGCGGTCGCCGGGAATGGCGACGTCCCACACGTCGCCGGCGACCAGCACCCGGCGCGCGCCTGCCGCGCGGCCGATGCGGCCGATGCGGCTGATCGCCTCCAGCCGTTCGTTCTGCAGCACCGCCAGGGTGTCGTCGTCGGCGAAGCGGAAGATCTTGCCGATCTGCCAGTCGGACGTGTGCACGAGTCGCATCGACCGCAGCATAACAGGGGAGCGCGGCGGGGTCAGGTCGGGATGAGTGGCGGCAAGGCTCCTTAAGGCGGAACATATGGCAGACTGCGGAGGCGAAAGGCAGCGCATGGCCGGACGCCGGTCAAACGCCGTCGGCCGGCACCATACCGTGATGGGCACCGCCCGTGGATTTGGGCCGTGGCGATGCTGCGGCACGTCCGGAACCGGGCGGTGATGATGCGGGCGGATTGGTCCCGGCGGCGAAACCTGCCAGGGTGGATGCGGATGTCGGATTGGCCTCCGGGCGAACCCGCCCCGACCATCGGCCGTTCACTGGCCCCGGGGCACGCGGGATATGCCCTGACCATCGGCCTTGCTGGAGCGAATCAGGACAGATGTGGCGTCGATCCCTGGTGTGGTCTCCGACCATCGCCCTCAGCTGGCTGTGGGGGCTTGGATTCTTCTACGCGATCCACGTGACGTTCCTGTACGGGCTGCCGGGGTTCCTGGGGTTCGCGTTGCCGAATGCCCTGGGGCTGGGCTTGTTCGGCGTCCTGGTCGAGCGCTACGGGTCGCGCACCGTCCTGCAGCCCGAGTTCGACCGGATCGCGTCCCGCTACGGCGGCATCCTGCTGGTCTACCAGATGGTGGCGGTGGCGATCACGGTATCCGCCTTCGCCGGCGACTTCCTCCGGCCGCTGATCGGGGCGCTCGCGGTGCCGCTGACGATCCTGCTCGCGGTGGTGGCCTGTGCCGCCGGCCATGTTCTGCGCATCCAGGATTTCAGGCCGCTGCACGCGGTGCTGCTGCTGGTGGGCGTGGCGGCGGCAATCGCGGCGATCGCGCTAATGCCGGACTGGAGCCGGCTGCAGGCGACCTCGCCGCCGTCGCCGCGCCCGGGGGCGGGCGATCAGAGGCTTTACGGGCTGGTGGTGCCGTCCCTGGTGGGCTTCCTGCTCGGGCCGTGGCTCGACCTGCAGCAATGGCAGCGAGCACTGCGCATCCGCGAGGAGGGCCGGTCGATCGGCCGCGCCTATGCCGGAGGCGGGCTGCTGTTCCTGGGCCTCATCACGGTCAACGCGGTTCTCGCCGCCGGCCTGCCGCCCACCGCCGCCGTGTTCCTGCATTCCGGCCCGGACGGGGTGGTCGAGGCGCAAACCGTGGTGGGCTCCACCCTGGCGGCACTCGGTGCGGCGGCGCGTCCCAGCGCCTGGTTGTTCGGGCTATGGGCGGCGATTGCGGTCGTCTCCACGCTGGACAGCGCCTATGCGGCGACCCGCTGGTTCCTGGTGATGGCCACCGGGCGCAGCAACAACGCGGTGTTCGCGCTGCTGCCCAAGGCGCTGGTGCAGACGCCGCTGTGGATGCTGGGCGGCGCGCTGGGGATCGCCGCGGTCGCCTATGGCGCCTCGGTGCCGCTGATGATGATGGTCACGCCGTTCTGCTCGCTGTTCGTAGGTTACGCGCTGTGCCTGCTGCTGCAGGTGACGGGGGCGCCGGGCAGCCTCCAGTCTGCGGCGCGCCATGACTCGATGCTGTGCTTCCTGCTCGGCATCGGCGCGGCCGCGGCCGTGGCGGTCGGGTACTACGGCAGAATGACGCCGCTGATGGCGGTCGGGTCGCTGCTGCCGCTGCTGGCGGCGGTGCGGCGGCGCGGTCCGGGCGCCGTCCCGATTGAGACCGCCGCCGTGTCCGTTGCCGAGGTGGCGGCGCGGACGTCCCGGGTCGTGGCGCCGGTCCGGGAGCCGGCGTCCGACGTCGTTGCCGGAAGCCAGACGTCTGGCACGGCGCTGGCTGGCCGCTTCGACGGCAACTGGTTCCTGTATGACGTGATGCCGAGCTACGACGATACCAACTCGGTCGGCAATGTGTACTTCGCCAACTACATCCGGTGGGTCGGCAAGACCCGCGAGCTCTTCTTCGCCAAATGCGTGCCGAACTTCGACCTCAAGACGACCGGTTTCTTTATCCTGACACGGGATTTCTATCACAAGTTCATCCGCGAGACCCGCGAGTTCGAGGCGATCCTGGTGCGCATCCGGGTCGGCAAGCACAACCGCAAGTTCGTGACGCTGGAGCACGAGATCCGCAACCTCGCCGGCGACCTGCTCGGCAAGGGCACGCAGCAGCTGATGTTTGTCGATGTCGCCACCTACGGACTGATCGACGTGCCGGTGGAGGCGCTGCGCGGGTTCCTGCCGTATGTCGGCAACGTGCCGGCGGGGGTTTAGGCCAGGGCGCTGCCCTGGGCCCGCCAAGGGCCGCAGGCCCTTGGAACCCGGTCCTGGGGATTGCAGTCCAGAGACTTCGCCTTGGGGGGCAGGGGTTAGAACCCTTAGGCGTTCTACAGCTCCAGCGCCTTGCGCATCAGTGTCGGCAGCGCCTCGCCATCCAGCGCATCCAGCGGCCGCAGGAACCGGCCGGCCAGGGCCGCGGTCGGAACCGCGTCGCAGCGGGCGCCTCGCACGGTCAGCGTGAGCGCGAAGTGCGTGAAGCCGTGCCGCACCTGCCCGACCGGCCGCCAGTCCGCCGGCAGCGGCGCAAGGATGTCCGCCTCGGCGTCCATCCAAGGCTCTGCGCGCCACGGCGTGCCGGGTAGCTCGGTCATGCCGCCGAGCAGGCCGCGCGGTGGCCGGCGCTGCAGCAGCACGGCGCCGCCGCGGTCGAGGAGGCGGAACAGCTGGCCATACCGCTCCGGCCGCACGGTCTTGGGTGCCTTGCGCGGCAACTGGTCGGTGATGCCCCTGGCTTGCGCCATGCAATGACCGCGCCACGGGCACAGCGCGCAGGCGGGCCGCCGCGGCGTGCAGATCGTGGCGCCGAGATCGAACAGCGCCTGCGCGAAGTCGGACGGCCGCGCCCGCGCGTCGGGATCGTCGCCCAGCCGCGCCGCCGCCGCCGCCAAGGTCCGGCGG
>CAXUBN010000232.1:0-4592 GCA_964249255.1 uncultured Acetobacteraceae bacterium
GCGCGGGACTCGGCGCACGTGCGGCTATTAACAGTGGAGGTCGATGGCCATGCCGACAGCTCGCACGCCCTGCCGGGCGAGCGCGGCCGGCTCGTCAACATGCGCCTGTCGCTGCGGCGCGCCGATGCGGTCCGGACCGCGCTGATCGGAAACGGCGTCGCCGCCGCCTCGATCGCCGTGCATGGCCGCGGCGACCTGGATCCGTTGATCGCCGCCGGGGCGAACGCGCGCGAGCCGCAGAACCGCCGGGTCGAGATCGTGTTCCGCTGACACGTCCGGCCGCCCTGGGCGATCAACGGCCACACCTCCGCGAAGCCGGGCCCACGAAACCGGGCCCGCGAAACTAGGTCAGAGCATACCCGGATCGCCGTCATGGTCCGTGCCGCCCAGCACCGACAGCCGTGCCAGCGCCGCCGGCACATCGGGTACGTGCTCGAACAACGCGCGAACCGACGCGTCGGCGAAGTCGTCGGCGATCGCGCGGTTGATCACGTCAATCAGGCCGCGCGCCCAGCCCGCGACGTCGACGATCAGGATCGGCTTGTCGTGCAGGCGCAGCTGCCGCCAGGTGAGGATCTCGAAGAACTCGTCAAAGGTGCCGAGGCCGCCAGGCAGGATCAGGAACGCGTCGGCGCCCGCGAACATGCGCGCCTTGCGCTCGTGCATCGAGTCCGTGACAGTGAGGTCGGCGACGCCGGCGTGCATCACCTCGCGGCTCTGCAGGAAGTGCGGGATGACCCCGGACACGGCACCCCCGGCGGCCAGCGCCGCATCGGCCACCACCCCCATTAGCCCGATTTTGCCGCCGCCATAGATCAGCCGGATGCCGCGCTCCGCCAGGCCCCGACCCAGGGCCCCGGCCGCCGTGCGGTAGGCCGGGTCGGCACCGGGGCGCGACCCGCAGAACACGGCGACGGCGGACGGGACACTCGTTATCGGCATGATCGCTCCGCGGGAACCGGCGGCCAGCGTATCCGACCGCCAGCACCGGAGCCAACAAACGGGGCCGCAGCGGGGCGTGGTGGCCGGTGACCGCCACCCGCCCTATCGTGCGGCACGCGCCGGTAGGGAGGGAACGGTTGATGGGGGATGACCGCGGGCCGGACGCGGGCGGCTACAGCACGCTGTCGAGCCGCATCGCCTACGAGAACCGGTGGCTGCGGGTGCGGGAGGACGTCATCCGCCGACCGGACGGCGCCGACGGGCTATATGGCGTCATCGTGCGCGGCGACTTCGTGGTGGTGGCGGCGCTGGGCGACGGGCACGGCGCCGAACGGACGCTGACCCTGGTGCAGCAGTATCGCTACCCGGTCGGGCAGCGCATGTGGGAGCTGCCGATGGGCATGTGGGAGGACCGGCCGGACGCCGCCCCGGAGGAGATCGCCCGGGGCGAGCTGGCGGAGGAAACCGGGCTGGCCGCCGCGCGCCTGGAGCGGGTCGCGACGCTGTTCCAGGCGGCCGGCTATTCCAACCAGAAGGGCCACGTGTTCGTGGCCACCGGCCTCCGGCCCACCGCCACCGATCGCGAGGCGACCGAACAGGACATGGTGGCCAGCACCGTCCCGCTCCGCGAGGTGGAGGCGATGATCGGCGACGGACGCATCAGCTGCATGGTGACGGTGGCGGCGATCGGGCTGCTGCGGATCAAGGGGATCCTGTGATGGCCGAGCGCATCCCGACCCTCGACCTGCGCCGGCTCGACGGCGACCGTGCGACGTTCGCGGCCGAGCTCGGGAGCGCCTACCGCACCTACGGGTTCTGCTGCCTCAGCCACCACGGCATCGACGCGGGGCTGATCGAAGCCGCCTATGCCGACTTCGCGGCGTTCTTCGCGCTGCCGGCCGACGTGAAGGCGCGCCATGTCGGGGGTGCGGGCGGCGGCGGGCGCGGCTATGTCGGGTTTCGGGTCGAGACCGCCCGGACCAGCACGATCCCCGACCTCAAGGAGTTCTTCCACATCGGTCGCGACGACGCGCCGGCGGACGACCCGGTGCTGCGGCCGCCAGTGCTGCAACCCAACGTGTGGCCGGACGAGGTGCCGGGGTTCCGCCGCCACGCCACCGCCCTGTTCCGGGCGATGGAGGCGGCGGGCGGACGGGTGCTGGAGGCGATCGCGCTCGACCTAGGCCTCGAAGCCGGGTTCTTCCGGGACGTGACGGCCCATGGGGACAGCATCCTGCGCGCCCTGCACTACCCGCCGATCGAGCCCGAGCACCTGCCGGCGGTGCGGGCGGAGGCGCACGAGGACATCAGCCTGATCACGCTGCTGGTGGGCGCCACCGCGTCGGGCCTCGAAGTGCTGACGCGTGCCGGCGCCTGGCTGCCGGTGGAGGCCGAGGCCGGCACGCTGGTGGTCAACGTCGGCGACATGCTGCAGCGGCTGACCAACGACGTATACCCCTCCACGACGCACCGGGTGGTAAACCCGACCGGTGCGTCGGCGCGCGGCAGCCGCTACTCGATGCCGTTCTTCCTGGCGCTCAACCCGGAGCACCGGATCGAGAGCCTGCCCGGCTGCATCGGCGAGGGCGGCGACCATTACCCGGAGCCGATCACCGCGCACGATTACCTGCTGCAGCGCCTGCGCGAGATCCGCCTGGCGGGGTGATGGATGGGCGGGGTGACGCCTAGCCCCTCGGCGTCGGCCTCCAGTTGGCCGGGGCCATCTCGAAGCCCTCGAAGCGGAACGCCGGCGTCACCACGCAGGAGACCAGCGTCCACCCACCCAGCGACACCGCGGTCTGCCAGTGCCCGCGCGGCACGGACAGCTGCGGCGACTGCCGCATGCCGAGGTCGGGGCCGAGATGGCGGGCCTCCGCATCATGGCCGTCCGGCGAGGTGGTGAGCACCAGGGGCGCACCGGCCTGCCAGATCCACAGCTCGTCCGCGTCGACCCGGTGCCAGTCGCTGAGCTCGTCCAGGCCGAGCAGGAACAGAATGGCGGTGCCGAGCCCCCGGCTGCCGTCCGCGGGTTCGTCCCGCCAGGTTTCCCGGTAGTGCCCGCCCTCAGGATGGGGTCGGAGCGCCAGGGCCCGGATAACCGTAGCGGCGGCGAGGGCCGGATCGCGAAGGTCCATCATCTCCATCCCTGATCGTTCGGGCCGGGGCGCGCCCCAGGAGGCGGAGGGCGGAGGCGGATGGGAATCGAACCCACCGCCCGTTCTTGACGGGCCGCTGGTTTTGAAGACCAGGAGGGCCACCAGACCCCAATCGCCTCCGTCATCCGATCATGGCGACGCCGACGACCAAGACAAGGGTCACCACTCCCATCAGCGGCCACCCATCCGCCGCAGGAGGCGGCGCGACAGGCCCGGCAGCAACCGCGGGTAATCGCGCGGCCGCGTGGCCGCCAGCCGGCGCCAAGCCAGCCGGAGGAGGCCGCCGCGGCGCATCCAGCTGCGCTCGCGACCGCTGCGCGCGGTCCGCTTGTCGTCCAGCCACGGCCGCGGCCGGATCACGGCGGCGGGGCGCTTGGGCGTGCTGAACACCAGCACGAACGCGTAGCGCGGCGCATCGGACCGGTTCGGACCGGCGCCGTGCAGGGTGCGGCCGCCATGCACGGTGCAGCCGCCGGCCGGGATCGGGCAGGCCACGGCGTCGGCGGGCGCGAACCCGTCCGTGCATTCGAGCCCGTGCACGCGGCCGTCGTTGTTCGGGGAGCGGTGCGGCAGCACGTCGCGATCCGCGGCACCCGGCACGAAGGCGAGGCAGCCATTGACCGCATCCACCGGCTGCAGCGGGATCCAGATGCTGACCGAGCGGGACTCGAACGCCGGGTCGGCGAACGCGTCGTCCTGGTGCCAGGGGGTGGGCACGCCGTCATGCGCCGGCTTCATCAGCACGTGGTCGAACGACAGCCGCGCGTCCTCGCCCAGCAGGGCCCGGGCAATCGCGTCGGCCCCCCCCGCCCCGCCCCCCCGCCGCCGCGCCGGCGCCAAAACCCAGGGCCGCACGATCTGCCGCCACCCCGGCCGGTCGGGATCGTCGGCGGCGCTGAGGAAGTCGAACCGGGCCCCTTCCGCATAGCCGGCGCGGGTGTCGAACAACCGCTCCAGCGTGGCGCGGACCCACGCCACCTCATCCGCCGGCATCAGGCCGGGACGCGACAGAAAGCCGTCGCGGCGGAAGCGCTCCCACTCAATCCCGGTCAGGTCGTGATCGGCCGGGGGCGCCGCGTCGAGGTCCAGGATCGGGAAGGCAGGCTGCATCGTCGTGTCCGGCGGGAAAACATGCCCCCAACCTGTCACGCGATGGTAAACGCAACGGTAAGAAACGATCCCCCTAAGGATCCGGAACGATCAGCACGCGGCGGTCGCCGACCCGCCGGGTGAAGCGGATCCCGTCCAGGTACTCCAGCAGCGGCACGCTGAACTTGCGCGAGATGCCGAGCGCCTGGCCGGCCTCGCGCACCAGCAGCCCCTCGCCCCCCAGCAGCGGCGCCAGGGTGCGGCGGGCCTCGTCGACCGCGTCACGGTGGAACAGCACGTCGCGCTTCAGCACCCGGTCGTGCGTGCGCACCAGCACGTCGGGCGTGATGCCGTCGTGCTGGTAGGCGAAGAAGTCGCCGGAGCGGGCCATGCCGCACTGCACCT
>CAXUBN010000233.1:0-4572 GCA_964249255.1 uncultured Acetobacteraceae bacterium
CCTCCGGCTGGCCGCGTGCGCAGCGGCCGCGCGCGCGGCGGGCCGCCGGACAAACGCGCGACCCACGGGAAGCGCTCCGCCTGCTCGGTGTCATAGCCGAGGTTGAACACGTGCGGCGAGCGCGTCCGCTGCCGCACGGCGCCGTAGAAGGTGCCGAACAGCCGGTCCACCGTGAAGGTGGTGATGCCGAAGTTGCCGTGCTCGTCGTGGAAATGGTGCGCCAGGTGCAGGTCCTTCATGCGTGCCAGCAGCCGGCTGCGCGGCCGCACGTTGAGGTGCTGCACGCAGTGGCAGAACTCGTAGGCGCAGGTGATCACCAGCCCGGCGCAGAGCGCCGCCGCCGCCGACCCGGCGCCGCCGATCGCCCAGCCCAGCGGCAGCAGGATCAGGAACAGCGTCGGCACCGTGTTCAGCGGCGAGCCGAACAGCACATCCATGCGGTGCGGATCCTGGTGGTGGTCGAAATGGATCCGCTTCCACAGCGCCGCGGTGAGGGGCGAACGATACAGCAGCCGGCTGTGCAGGACGAAGCGGTGGATCAGGTACCAGGCCACCGGATAGGCCGCCACCGTGGCCAGCACGGCGCAGGCGGGGCGCCACGGGTCGCGACCCAGCGCGATCGCGATCGTTCCGGACACGAATGCGAGGGCCACGTAGAGATGAACCGCCGGATGACTGGCGTAGGCGCCGATCAGGCGACGGTGGCTCATGCGGCCGAGGTCGAACCGGTGGCCGTTCTGGCGCCAGCTGGCATAGATCATCCCCGTCGAGTGCCGCCGGCGTCAGCCCCTGTCAAGCGACGCCGCCGCGACAACGATGAATTGACGGAGGGCCGGACCGCGGAGATGTCATCCAGCGGGTCCGGCCGGCGCGACGCGGAGCCGATCGGACGTTTCGGCTCGCGATCGACTGATGGACGTCGTGCGAAGGGCACATCAGGCCGATGCGGGTCACGGCCAACGGGGGCCAGCCGGAACCGGACAACGTGTTGTTGACCGGGACGCTGGGTTCGAGCTCGACGCGCCCATCACCAGGGCCGGGCCGCGCCCGGTTCATGGCCACCTCGAACGGCCGCGGACCCATATCGTGGGGGTTGGCGACTTTGAACGCCGACGGGATGCGGGCTGGCAGCCTGTCAGTCGGCCGCGGCCCACAGCTCGGCGGCGCCGCCGGGCACCACGCCCAGCGTTCGGCCGATGCTGGCGATGGCCTCCACCGCACGGTTGATCTGGCTGATGGTGTGCGCGGCGCTGACGCTGGTGCGCAGCAGCGACTTGCCGTCCGGGGTCGCCGGCGGCAGCGCCAGGTTGACGTAGATCCCGTTGTCCAGGAGCGCGGTCCAGAACGCCATCGCCACCTCTGGCCCCGGCAGCCGGATGGAGACGATCGGGCTCACCGTCGGGCCCAATTCGAACCCGCCCGCCGCCAGGCCGCGATACAGGAGCTCGGCATGGCGACCGAGCCGGAGCCGCGCCGCCGGCTGCTCCTCGACCAGCTGCAGCGCCCGCGACACCCCGGCCACCACCGCCGACGGCAGCGAGGCGGTGAACATGTAGGCGCGCGACGCCAGCCGCAGCAGCCCGAAGTCGGGCGCGTCGGACGCGCAGAAGCCGCCGATGCCGCCCAGGCTCTTGCTGAAGGTGCCGACGATGAAGTCGACGTCCGCCTCGACCCTCGCCTGCTCCACCAGCCCGCGCCCGCGCTCGCCCAGCACGCCCAGGGAATGCGCCTCATCGACCAGCAGGTATGCGCCGGCCTCGCGCTTGACCGCGGCGATCTCGGCCAGCGGCGCGATGTCGCCCATCATGCTGTAGATGCCCTCGACCACGACGAGGTTGCGGCCGCGCGCCTGGCCGGGCTCATCCGAGCCGGCGCGCTCGGCCAGGAACCTGAGCCGGCGCCGTAGGTCGTCCGGATCGTTGTGCCGGAACCGCGTCACCCGGGCGCCGCTGAGCCGGGCGCCGTCGTAGATGCTGGCGTGGCTGTCGGCGTCCAGCAGCAGGTTGTCGTCGCGGCCGGCGAGCCCGGCCAGCACGCCGAGGTTGGCCTGGTAGCCGGTGGTGAACAGCATCGCCTCGCGCCGGCCGAGGAAGCGGGCGATTTGGGCTTCCAGCGCCGCATGGCCCCCGTAGGTGCCGTTGGCGATCCGCGAGCCGGTGGTGCCGGTGCCCTCGGCCTCCAGGGCCGCCGTGGCGGCGTCGATGCAGCCGCGCTCGAAGGTGAGGCCGAGGTAGTTGTTGGTGCCGAGCAGCAGCACCGGCCGGCCGTCCAGCATGGCCTCCGTGGGCGACAGCATCGCCTCGAACGCCACGTTGAACGGGTTGCGGCCGCCGCCGGCGCCCAGCCGGGCATAGGCCGCCTTCAGGTCGGCATATTTCTCCAGCATGGATCTACAGGCCGGCCGCGGCGTGAGCCGGCCGCCTGGGCGCCGCCGGCGGCTGCAGCAGTCCGGCCAGGTCGCCGACCGTTTCCACGCCGGACAGGGCGTCAATCGGGATCACGGTGTCGAACTCGGTTTCTAGCGCCATGACGAAGTCCATCACCGCCAGCGAGTCCAGCTTCAGGTCGCGCACGATGCTGGTGTCGGCATCGAGAACGCCGGCGTGCTGCGCCACCGGGTCGGCCATGCCGCGCAGGACCCTAGAGATCCGGTCGATGACATCCGCTTGAACAGGCAAAGGCGGGCCTCCCGAGGTGCCGCCGTCAGTTCCCGCGGGATGACCGGTCGGTGACGGCGGCGCGACGTTATAGGAAGAGCCGGCAGCGACCAACTCCCTCCGGCCGTGCGCGCCGCACCGGTTCGTCCGCTGCGGCGTCCCGGACACAATGCCGGTCCCTAGATTGCCATCTGGATCGCGCCTGGGGCCACTGGCGGCGCGGGCCGATGCCGTGTGTGATGCGAGGTGCGGCGGCTCGACCGGCAGCCCCAGGATCAGTGGTCCAAGACCGGGGGCAATCGTGACCCATTCCTACCGGCCGGTGATCGAACACAGGCCGGCACCGACCTCGCCGCCCTCTTCATACTGGTCATCCCTGCCCGGACCTCGCCCGACGTCGACATGAGGCCTGGGACGGTCCGATGCCGGAGGCGCCTCAGCCGCCGACCTGCCGTCCCATCGCCAGGTATTTCTCGCGGCGCTGCGCCCGCAGCGCGGCCGGGTCCGTCACGCACAGGGTGGGTAAGGCGGCCGCCAGGACGTCCCGCACGGCGGCGATCGCCGCCGCCGGGTCGCGGTGGGCGCCGCCTAGCGGCTCGGGCACGATCTCGTCGATCAACCGGAATTGCCTGAGGTCCTGCGCCGTCAGGCGCAGCGCGTCGGCCGCCGCGTTGGCCTGGCTGGTGTCGCGCCACAGGATCGCCGAGCACGCCTCGGGCGTGATCACCGAGTAGATCGCGTGCTCCAGCATGAACACGCGGTCACCGGCGGCCAGCGCGATGGCGCCGCCGGACCCCCCTTCGCCGATCACGGTGGCCAGGATCGGCACCGGGGCGGCCAGGCAGGCATCGATCGAGCGCGCGATCGCCTGCGCCTGGCCGCGCGCCTCTGCGTCCACGCCCGGATACGCGCCCGGCGTGTCGATGAACGACAGCACCGGCAGGCGGAACCGGATGGCCAGCTCCACCAGCCGCACCGCCTTGCGGTAGCCTTCCGGCCGGGCCATGCCGAAGTTGTGCCGCAGCCGCGTGTCCAGGTCGTTGCCGCGTTCGGTACCGATCACCACCACGGAACGACCCGCGAACCGGCCCAGGCCACCCACCACCGCCTCGTCCTCGGCAAACGAGCGATCGCCGGCCAGCGGCACGTAGTCGGTGATCAGAGCGTCGATGTAGTCGCACGCGTGCGGCCGCTGCGCGTGGCGCGCCACCTGCACCTTCTGCGACGGCGTCAGCTTGGCGTAGGTGGCGCGGAGCTGCTTCTCCGCCTTTTCCTCCAGCCGCGACACCTCGTCGGCGATCGACAGCCCTCCCCCCTGACCCGGATCCGTTGCCGCCGGCATCTGCCGGAGCTCGTCGATCTTGGTCTCGAGCTCGGCGATCGGTTTTTCGAAGTCGAGGAACTGGCGCATGGGGGGCGGCCTTTATCACGTTTCCGGGGCCGGCCAAGAACCGCCGCCCGCCAGCGGGTGATGCGCCGCGACCAGTTGCTGCAGCCGCTCGGCCAGCACGTGCGTGTAGATCTGCGTGGTGGCGATGTCGGCGTGGCCGAGCAGGCGCTGCAGGCTGCGCAGGTCGGCGCCGTGCGCCAGCATGTGGCTGGCGAACGAGTGGCGCAGCACGTGCGGCGACAGCCGCGCCGGGTCGAGTCCCGCCCGCAGCGCCACCTCGTGCAGGACGCGGTCGAAGCCCTGCCGGGTCATCGCCCGCGCCGGGTCGCGGCCGGGGAACAGCCAGGCGGACGCGGCGGCGTCGTGCTGCACCAGCAGTTGCGCCGCGTCGCGCGCGGCGTCCGACAGCGGCACCAGACGCTCGCGGCCGCCCTTGCCGCGCACCAGCAGCACCCGCCCGTCACCCGACAGCTGCGCGCGCCGCAGCGACAGCATCTCCGAGATGCGCATCCCGGTGGCATACAG
>CAXUBN010000234.1:0-4572 GCA_964249255.1 uncultured Acetobacteraceae bacterium
GCTGGAGCTTCAGCAGGGCCGCATTGCGCGCGTCCTCGGCCAGCTGAGCTTCCGCCGCCTTGCGGCGCTCCGCCTCGGCCGCCTCGGCCGCCAGCCGCTCGGTTTCCCGGCGGGCCGCCTCGATCTCGCGCTCGCGCCGCCGCTCGGCCATGCGAGCCTCGCGTGCTTCGGCGATCGCCTGCCGCTCGGCGGCGCGGGCCACCACCGCCGGATCATCGGCCGGGGGGCGCGACTGGAACTTCGCCAGCACGGCGCGCTTGGCGTCGGCCGATGTCGACTGGCGATCGGTGAACTTGTTTCCCTTGAAGATGGTCGCGGTCCTCGGATGGGGTGCAGGCGGGAATAACGGTTTCGGCCGTCACAAACGCTGGAGCGGCCGGCCGGTTGCGGCCGGATCGCGACATTCTGCCGCGATCATAACCGAGTCCGGGTTGTGCCGCGACCGTCCGCCGGTCACATAGCCGCGGCCACGGGTGCGGATGCGATGGAGCGACGAAACGAGAGCGGCCAGGACGTGGAAGATCTGGGTATGCAAGGCCCGGGCATGGAGAGCCGGGACGCGCATCCGGGCGACGACCTCCTGGTGACCGGCGGCAGCGGCTTCCTGGGCTCGCATCTGGTGCTCGAATGGCTGCGGCGGCATCCCGACGCCCGGATCGCCTGCCTGACCCGGGGGCCCGACGACGCCACCGTCAGCCTGCGCCTGCACACGGCGCTCCTGCGGGCCGCATCCGACAGCGGGCAGCCGACCGGACTGGAGCCGCTGTCTCGCGTCACGGCGGTCCGCGGCGAGCTTGGCGACGACGGGCGCTGGGTCGATGCCGCGGCCGCCTGGGCGGAGCGATGTCGCCGGCCGGTCCGCGTGCTGCATTGCGCCGCCAGCCTGTCGTTCCGTGCCGAGGACCGCGCGGCGGTGCGACGGATCAACATCGACGGCACGTATGCGCTGCTGTCCGCGGCGGCGCGGCTGGGCGCCGCCGAGTTCAATCACGTCAGCACCGCCTACGTGGCCGGCAACCGCGGCGGCACCATCCTGGAGGACCCGGTGTGCCGGCCGGCCGCCTTCAGCAACGGCTACGAGGAAAGCAAGTGGGACGCCGAGGCGGCGGTGCGCGCGTTCTGCGCGGCGCGCGGCATCGGCTACCGGATCCTGCGGCCGAGCATCATCATCGGCCATTCCGCGACGCACCGTCTGTCGTCGTCGTCCGGGTTCTACAACGTGGTGCAGACCATCTTCCAGCTTGGCCGGGTGCAGCGTCACCGGGGCGAGCTGATCCTGCTGCCGCTGCCGTCGGACGCCACGCTCGACCTGATCCCCGTGGACGTCGTGGCGGGGGAACTGGTCGAGCTGCTCCGGGCGGGCGGCGCCACGCTGAACCACGCCTTCCACCTGACCAGCGACGGCCCCCTGTCGTTGATCGAGGTGCTGGCGCGGTTGTCGCCGCTGGCCGGCTTCTCGATCGACCGGATGGAGGGGAGCGAGCCCGTCAGCCGGTTGGGCGGCATGCTGATGGGACGGCTGCGGCACTACACGCCCTACCTGGGACAGGTGCGCCGCTTCGACCGCGGCAACGTCCGGGCGGCCGGGGTCGTGGTGCAGCCCGCGCTCGACGTGGCCCGGCTGCGGGACTTCGTGGTGGGCTACATGGAGCGGGAGCGGCCGATCCGGTCGCCCGAATGCGCCGGCTCAGTTCGGGTGCTGGGCGGCCAGGCCCTGTGACACCGGGCTGGCGCTGGTGTAGGCGCTGCCGAAGGCTCCGATCTGCGCCCCGGTCTGGGCATCGACACCGTCGTGCTGCTCCTGGTCGCCGGAGATCTTGTAGCGGCCGAGATGCACGGGCGGCTTGTCCGGCGGCGGCGGCAACGGCGGGCCCGGCATCGGGGCGCTCTGGAAATGCTGCCGATGGCCGGTGACGGTGAGGCTTTCGGAGTTGCTGGGATCGGGCGGCGGCGTTTGCGCCAGGGCCGGCGCCGCGGACAGCAGCGCCGCCAGCATCGGCGGGATCAGCTTGGACATGGTGCGCCCCCTTGATGATGGTTGAAGGCCAGGGACGCTGCCCCTGGACCCCGCCAGAGGCGGAGCCTCTGGACTCCAATCCCTAGGAGTCGGGGGCCAGGGGCCTGTGGCCCTTGGCGGGTCCACGGCAGCGCCCTGGCCTTCATCCGATCCCCGCCACCACCGCCGCCACCACGTGCTCCACGTCGGCGGCGTCGAGCTCGGGATGGATCGGCAGCGCCAGGATCCGCTCCGCCAGGTCGTCCGACACCGGCAGCGCGGCGCCGTCGTGGTGCGCCTGGTAGGCAGGCTGTCGGTGCAGCGGCCGCGGGTAGTAGATCGCGGTCGGCACCCCGCGGCTGCGCAGCTCGGCCGCCAGGGCGTCACGGGCGACGCGGCCGGGCAGCAGCACGGCATAGACCGCCCAGGCGCTGACGCTGTCCGGCACCCGCGCCGGCAGGGTCAGATGCTCGGCCAGGCCGGCGTCGTAGGCGTCGGCGATCTCGCCCCGCCGCCGGAGCTCGTCCTCGAACAGGTCCAGCTTGGCCAGCAGCACCGCGGCCTGCAGCGTGTCGAGGCGGCCGTTCATCCCGGTGCGCAGCACCTCGTAGCGGGTCTCGCCCTCGCCGTGCGAGCGCAGGCTGCGATACAGCCGGGCGCGGTCGGCGGAGTCGGTCAGCAGCGCGCCGCCGTCGCCGTAACCGCCCAGCGGCTTGGACGGGAAGAAGCTGATCGCGGTGGCGTCCGCCTCGCGGCCCAGCCGGCAGCCGCCCAGGCTGCCGCCGAAGCTTTGCGCGCAGTCGTCGAGCAGGAACAGGCCACCCTCGCCGGCGATGGCGCGCAGCGCCGGCCATGGCGCCGGCTGCCCGAACAGGTCGACGCCGACGATCGCCGCCGGCCGCAGCCGCCCCGCGCGCCGGACGTCGGCAATGCGGCTGCGCAGATGAACCGGATCGATCTGGAACGTGCGCGGGTCCACGTCCACGAACACCGGGGTTGCGCCGAGCAACAGGGGCACCTCGGCGGTGGCGGTGTAGGTGAAGGCCGGCAGGAACACGGCGCAGCCGGGACCGATGCCGGCCGCCATCATGGCGATCTGGAGCGCGTCGGTGCCCGAGCTCAGCGCCACGCAGTGCGCGGCGCCGCAGTGGGCGGCGAGCCGGCCTTCCAGCTCGGCCACCTCCGGGCCCAGCACGAACTGGCAATGATCCAGCACCGCCTCCAGCCGCGCCCGCAGCGCCGGCGCCATGCGTGCCTGCTGCGCCCGGAGGTCGAGGAACGCGACCTGCCGGAAGCCGGCGGGGTACCGGTCTGCGGGTTGCCGGTCGGCGGATCCCCTGGGGTCCTGGATGGCGGCGCTCATGGCAGGACCCTTTCCGGTTGCGGCAGCCTCGGCGCGACGTCGCCATCGGGGTTGTGCTCGAACTCCGGCACCAGCCGCTTCAGCAGCAGCAGCGCCTCGTCCGGCCGGTTGCCGCGGCAGGCGCCGTCGATCGCGTCCAGCGTCCGGCCGACCGCGCCCGCGTCCTGCACCCGCGGCGTCGCCACCAGCAGGCCGGGATGCGTGGTCCGCACCGGCGGCTCGCTGCCGTGGAACAGTTCCTCGAACAGCTTCTCGCCCGGACGCAAGCCGGTATAGCGGATCTGCACGTCCTGGTCCGGCCGTAGCCCCGCCAGCCGGATCATCTGCCGCGCCAGGTCCACAATCTTCACCGGCGGCCCCATGTCGAGCACGAAGATGCCGCCGCCGTCCAGCAGTCGGTCGGCTTCCGGATCATCCCTCGGAGCGGCCCCAGGGGCGACACCTGAGGTGACCCCTGGGGTGACGACGGCGACCGCGCTCGCCTGCAGCACCAGTCCCACCGCCTCCGGCACCGTCATGAAGTAGCGGCGCATCTCGGGGTGGGTCACGGTCAGGGGGCCGCCGCGCTCGAGCTGGCGGCGGAACAACGGCACCACCGAGCCGGTACTGCCCAGCACGTTGCCGAACCGCACCGTGACGCAGCGCAGCCCGTGCGATCGGGTCCCCTCGCGGGCGGCGGCACGGGCGGCGATGTCGAGCGACTGGCAGTACATCTCGGCGGCGCGCTTGGAGGCGCCCATCAGGCTGCTGGGGTTCACCGCCTTGTCGGTGGAGATCAGCACCATGGCGGCGGCGCCGGCGGCCCGCGCCGCGTCGGCGACGTGGCGGGTGCCCAGGATGTTGGTCAGCATCCCCTCGGACGGGTTGGCCTCGACGATCGGCACGTGCTTCAGGGCGGCGGCATGGAACACCAGCTCCGGCCGGTGCTGCGCGAACACGGCGGCCAGCCGGTCCCGGTCGCGGATGTCGGCGACCACGCCGTGCCGCGGCAGCGCCGGCGCCAGCTCAGCCAGCTCCAGGTCGATCTGCCACAGCGCGAACTCGCCGTGGTCGAGCAGCACCAGCCGGTCCGGGCCCAGGGCCGCCAGCTGACGGGCCAGCTCGGCGCCGATCGTGCCGCCGGCGCCGGTGACCAGCACGCGCCGGCCCGCCACCAGGCGTGCCATCGCGGCGCGGTCCAGCGCCACCTCCGGCCGGTTGAGCAGATCCTCGA
>CAXUBN010000235.1:0-4532 GCA_964249255.1 uncultured Acetobacteraceae bacterium
CCCGATCAGCATGCCGGTGCCGGCGGCGGCGAAGCCCCAGCTCCAGCCGCAGCGCTCGCCCAGCGTGCCGCACACCAGCGGCGCCAGGATCACGGCGACCGCCACCGCCGCCTGGAAGATCTGGTATGCGTCGGCGCGGCGCGGATCGTCCGGCGCGTAGAGCGCGCCCACCTGCGCCGCCAGCGTCTTGCCGCAGCCGAGCCCGGCGACGAGGCAGAGCAGGGCCAGCAGGAAGCTCGCCTCCCACGTCAGCAGGAAGTGCCCCGCCGTCATCAGCACCGCGCCCAGCAGGATCGTGCGGGTGCGGCCGAGCAGCCGGTCGGCCACCAGCCCGCCCGCGATCGGCGAGGCCCACGCCAGCGCGCCGTAAAGCCCGGTGATCGCCGAGGCCAGCGCCGGCCCCGACGTCGGGCCGTAGAGCAGGGCCAGCGCGTGCCGGAACGGTGTGAAGCCCACGATGCGCGCCATCGGGCCCGGCTGCAGCAGGTGCCGGGCCATGTAGAGCACCAGCAGCGACTGCATGCCGTAGAACGAGAAGCCGACGCAGCCCTCGGTGAGCGACAGGACCGCGAGGCCGCGCGGGTGGCCGAAAAAGGCGCGGTCGCCGGCCGACGGCCTCAAGGGTGGCGGTGCGACAGCAGCCGGACCCGGCGCAGCGTGATGCCGAGCCGCTGCACCCCGTCCGCGAACGTCGCGTAGTGCGGCGTCTGCCGATGCGCCTCGTAGGCGGCATGGTCGGCGTAGATCTCGTGCAGCACCACCGCCCCCGGCTCGTCGGGATCCGTCAGCACGTCGAAGCGGTGGCAGCCCGGCTCGTCGCGCACCGATGCGGTGGAGTCGAACGCGCACAGCTCGAGGAAGGCGTCGAGCTGTTCGGGGGGTGCCGTGAACTCGGCGAGGACGACGATGGGGTCGGACATGCGGAACCTTTCAAGGCGGGGTCGCCATGCGACAGCGTGCCTCGCACGACGCCTGGACCCGCTCAAGGCTGGGCGTTCGGGATCCAGTCGATAGGCGCGGGTCCGCGTCGGGACAGTCTGTGTCAGGACCGGCGCCGCGCCAAGCGGATCAGTCCAGCGACGGCATGACCCTGCGCATGTAGGAGTCGAACAACGGGACGGTGAATGCCGTGTCGCCATGCTGCGGCGAGTAGATCATCCCCTTCTTGATCAGGCTGCTCCGCACCGGCCCGACGCTCTGCGTGCGCACGCCAAGGGCGAGTGCCACGTCGCCCGAGCGTGCCGCCCCCGGACCGAACTCGGCCAGGGCGCGCATGTAGCGGCGCTCCGCGGGCGTGCACCGGTCGAAGCGGACGCGAAAGAACGCGCCATCGAGGGCCCTGATGGCAATCGGCGTGGCACGGACCACGTCGTCGTGCGTGATCACGTCGCCCGCGGCCGCATTCCATGAATCGTGCGCCCACTGCTGGATGAAATAGGCGTAGCGCTCGCTCACCCGCAGGATCTCCCGGATGGCAGGCTCCTCGATGCGGGCATGCTCCTCGGCCACGGGCTTGACGACCGCCTCCCTGGCATCCGGCTCCGACAGGGCACCGATATCGGGAAACCGGAACAGCCGCTCGCTGTAGGACTTGGACTCGCCCGCCAGTCCCAGGATCTGTGGCAATCCGGCCCCGATCAGGATCACCGGCAGGCTTGCCTGGCTGAGCCGATGCATGGACATGATCAGGGCGCTGAACTCCGGCAGCGACAGGTACTGCAACTCGTCGATGAGCAGGGCGAACGGCTGGGCCGCCGCCCGGGCCGCCACGCCCACCGCCTCCAACAGGTCCGGCAGGTCGATCTCGATGTCGCCGCTGTCGGCCACGCCCGTTTCGGGAGCGACCGTCAGGCCGATATCCACGCCCTGCACCCGAAGGCTCAGGGTGCCCATGAGGCTTCTCAGCACCCGCAGGCCGCGCCTTGCCTGTTCCTTCGCACCCTCCACGAGGCTGAGCGCCTGCAACGCCGCACGCAGGCCGGGCAGGAGCAGGTCGGTCAGCGTCTTGCCTTCGTGAGCCTCCACACGCAGCGTCCGATACCCATGCCGATCGGCCATCCCCTGCACCCGGACGAGCAGCACCGTCTTGCCCACGCCACGAAGCCCGACCAGGATCGAGCTCTGCGCCGGTCGACCCCGCGCCACCCGTTGCAGTGCCACGTCCAGGGCGTCCAGCACGTCCCCTCGCCCTGCAAGCTCCGGTGGCGGCGTCCCCGCACCGGGCGCGAACGGGTTCCTGACGGGGTCCATGACAAGATCCTAGTCGATTTATAGCATCCTAATACGAATGCCTTAGGATGCCATAAACTTCCTACAATCGTCGGGCGTCGCGGGCGATCCGCCTGGTTCAGCCAGCGTCGGGATAGTCCGTGGCAAGGCCCTTCTCGCGCCAGGCGGCGATCTCGTCGGCGCGCTCGCGCAGCCTCGCGGTGACGGCGTCGTGGCCCCAGCGGCCCAGCACGAAGTGGCGCGGCGGGTCGGGGATCTCGGTGAGGCGGATCATGGCCTCCGCGGCCCGGACCGGGTCGCCCGCCTGCCTGCCGCTGCCCCCGGAGGTGCCGGCGAGGCGGGCGCCGGCGGTCTCGGCGTAGGCCGCGATCCGGTTCGGAGTCTGCCGGAGCGAGCGCCCGGCCCAGTCGGTGCGGAACGGCCCCGGCTCCACGCAGGTGACCTTGATACCGAGCGGCGCGCCCTCGACGGCGAGCGCATCCGACCAGCCCTCGACCGCATGCTTGCTGGCCGCGTAGTAGCCCGAGCCGGGAAAGCCGATCAGGCCGGCGACCGAGGTGATGTTGAGGATGCGGCCGCTCTTCTGCTCACGCATGATGGGCAGCACGGCGCGGGTCAGTGCGAACAGGCCGAACACGTTGGCATCGAACTGCGCGCGGATCTCGGCCTCGACGCCCTCCTCGACCGAGGCCTGGTAGCCGTAGCCGGCGTTGTTCACCAGCACGTCGATGCGGCCGAAGCGCTCGTGCGCCGAACGGACGGCGTGGGCGATCTGGTCGGGATCGATGACGTCGAGCGGCAGCGCCAGCCCGCAGCCGTCGGTGTTCTCGACCAGATCGGCCACCCGCCCCGCATCCCGCGCCGTGACCACGGCGCGCCAGCCGCGGGCCAGCACGAGCTTGGCCAGCTCGTGGCCGAAGCCGGTCGAGCAGCCGCTGATGAACCAGACTGGAATGTTGTCGCCGTTCATGACGATCTCCCTGCAGCACGCTGCTCGAACCACGCCTGACCGCGACGGTTGCGATCTTCCCGTGGCTGGACGAGCAGCAACTCGTCGAAGGGATCCTTATGCTCGAGTGGATCGGTAAGTTCGGTCGTGGCGTGGTGGGCGGTCAATGGCAGGACCTCCCAACCCATGCCTGATGCGAACGCCGTTGCGGATGCCGGATTGACCGGTCCCTTTCGCTGTCCGGAGATGTGGAACCTGTGCCACTTCAGCCGCAGCTCCCAGACGGCCACCGCCGAGAGCACGAGCCGTCCGTCGGCGCCTGCCATTCAACTCCGTTCGGCCTCCGACAGCGCCTTCGGGTCCAGCGCCGCCCAGACCACGATGTGCGTGTCGAGCAGCAGCCTCAATCCGACAGGCCAAGCACCTGGTTGCTGAAGGCTGGATCGTCGAAATCACGTGTCATCGTGACGTCGAGACTGTCCAGTCCCAACTCGCGGCGAACGGCGGCCGCCTTCTCAAAGTCCATGCCGGATGCGGGCCGCGCCGCCATCGTGGCGGCCTCGGCAAAACGAGCCTTGGCATCTCGTATCGGCAGTTCCATGCCGCATCTCCAACAACGATGATCCTCTCGGCCCTCGAAGCCTACCAGACCCCGGATGCAGGATCACCACGTGACCGCAACTGGCCGTCGGGCTTCATCCGGTCAGGAATCCATCGTTCGAGAGTGCCGATGCGAAATTGGGCCTATCCTTCCGCCACGGCCTCGTCCCGGAGGTACGGCTCCACCCTCCCCTGCAGCTTCATCGTCATCGGCGAGCCGTCCCGGGCCACCGTCTTGCCCACCGCGACGCGGACCCAGCCCTCGCTCACGCAGTACTCCTCGACGTTGCTCTTCTCCACGCCGTTGAAGCGGATGCCGATGCCGCGCTGGAGCAGGGCCTCGTCGTGGTGCGGGCTGCTCGGGTTGACGGCGAGGCGGTCGGGGAGCTGGGTCATGCGGCGGTTCCGGTGCTGAGGCCGCCGGTCACGCGGCGGGGGCGGCCGGCGGCATACCATACCGCGGCCACGACGAAGCCGACATAGTAGCCGACGTCGGCGCCGCCCAGCAGGCGCGCGGCCGGGCCGGTGTAGGGGTCGCTGACCGAGAACAGCACCGTGGTCAGCACCGCCGTCACCAGGAAGATCGTGGCGCCGCGCGTCCAGCCCGGCGGGTCGGGCGCCGGGTCGCGGTTGTCGCCGACGAGATACCAGTCGGCCAGCACGATGCCGATCCAAGGCGCGATCCAGTAGAGGGTCACCACCAGGTAGCCGGCGTAGTGGTCGGCGTAGTGGCCGGCGCCGGCCACCGCCAGGG
>CAXUBN010000236.1:0-4496 GCA_964249255.1 uncultured Acetobacteraceae bacterium
ACCTGCACCGCCCCGGCCATGGCGCCCACCTCGTCACGGCGGCCAACATGGGGAACAACGACCGACAGGTCACGGGCGGCAAGCGCGCGCATCGCCGTGGTCATGCGCACCAGCGGATGCGAGATGTGCCGGATCAGCCCCAGCGCGATCAGCACGCTCAGCAGCATGACGATGCCGACGGAGGCCATGGCCCAGATGCGGTAGCTTACGAAGACGCCGCGGGTGTCGACGGCGGCCCGCATCCCGCTCCGGGCGTTGTAGTCGAGGTCGTCCATCAGGAACCGCGACAGGGCCTCGATGTTGTCGGTGGACCTGCTGTTGGTGAAGACGTTGTGCGTGGCCTTGTCGGCCCCGCCGCTCGCCTTCATCGTGCGGACCTGATTCTCGTCGCCCTTGTAGGCCGCCCACCTCGGATCGAAGGTCTCGGTGAAGCCGCGCCGTTCCTCCCCGGCATCGATGAGCGGGTCATATTCGGCACGCAGCCGGTCCATCGCGTCCGAACTGGCCTGCAGCCTGACCCCGTCCTCGGCGCACGCGGCCGGGGTGGCGCAGATCGCGTACCGGCCGAGGGCGATCCGCGCCTGCAGCAGCGCCGTCGCCATCCGGCCCAGGGTGAGCGTGCTGGGCAGGTTGTCATCGTAGACGACGGATATGGAGCGGTTCATCATCCCCATGCGATGAAGCGCCATGGTGCCCTGCAGGGCCGCCAGCAGCGTCAGCGCCGCGAAGGCCGCCGCCATCTTCTGGCCGAGGCTGAGCCGCAGCCCGCCCTTCGCGGGGGGTGACGTCATGGGCGCGATGCTGTTCATGGGGGCTGTGACCTTGGGACCTTCGGAGGAAGGCCAAGTATCGCCGGGAACGGTTAGCGAGGGGTTTATGATGCCGGTACCCGGGTGAGCGCCGCCGACGGGGCGCGGCGCCGGATGCGGATCCTGGTCGATGCGGACGCCTGCCCGGTGAAGGCGGAGATCTATCGCGTGGCCGAGCGCTACCGGCTGCCGGTGCTGGTGGTGTCCAACAGCCTCATCGCGGTGCCCCCCTCGCCGTTGGTCGAGCGGGTGGTGGTGGAGGCGGGCCCGGACGTGGCAGACGACTGGATCGCCGAGCGCGCCGGCGCCGGCGACATCGTCGTCACCGCCGACGTGCCGCTGATGGCGCGGTGCGTGCGGGCGGGCGCGGAGGTGCTGGGACCGACCGGGCGCCGCCACGACACGGACTCGATCGGCATGACGCTGGCCTCGCGCAACCTGATGGAGGAGCTGCGCTCGGTCGGCCAGATGACCGGGGGACCGCGGCCGTTCGGGCCGAAGGACCGCTCGGCGTTCCTGAACGCGCTGGACGCCGTGGTGGCCCGGCTGCGCAGGAGCGGCCACGCGGACGGACGGGTCGGCTGAACCCGCCTCAAATAAGGTATGGTTGTGGCAGCGAAACCTTCGCCAAGGGCCACGGTTGGGAATCGCGACAACGCCCGATCGCGGGCGTGTCCAGTTCAGTCAAACAGGACGCACCATGAAGACCAAGACGATGTTGGGCACCGTCTCCGTACTGGCGCTGCTCGCAGGCCCGGCGCTGGCGCAGACCGCCACCGCGCCGACCGACAAGTCCGCCGCCAGCAACGACCAGACGGCCAAGGTCACCACCGACGGCTACCTGCGCGCCAGCAAGATCAACGGCGCGGACGTCTACAACAGCACGGACACATCCATCGGCACCGTGGACGACCTGCTGCTGGGCCAGCACGAGAAGGCGGCCACGGCGGTGATCTCGGTGGGCGGCTTCCTCGGCATCGACAGCAAGCTGGTCGAGGTTCCGTTCTCGAAGCTCAAGCTGAACAAGGAAGGCCATCTGGTGCTGGCCGGCGTCACCAAGGCCAGCCTGACCAAGCTGCCGTCCTACACCTACAACAAGTAGTCGGCCGGCGGGCCCCGGAGCGATCCGGGGCCTTCGCCATGTCCGGCCGGCGACGCCCCGGTGGTTCGCGAGGTGATCCATGCGCCGATCAGCCCTCATGATCTTTCTTCTCCTGTCGCTGCTGGCGCCGGTCGCGGCGGTGGCCGCGCCGTCCGCGGTGTCCAGCGATCCGCCGGTCGACCCGGCGCATCCGCCCGGCATGACCGTGGTGCACGTCCCGAGCCACGGCGTCCTCATGAACGGCATCGTGCTGGGAGCGAACGGGGCCGGGCCGCATCCGGTCGTGCTGCTGCTGCATGGGCTGCCCGGCAACGAGCAGAACCTCGACCTGGCGCAGGCGATCCGCCGCGACGGCTGGAGCGTGATGACGTTCCATCCGCGCGGGTCCTGGGGCACCGCCGGCAGCTACTCGATCAACCACGTCGTCGAGGATGCGCGGGCGGCGCTGGACTTCATCCGCGCGCCCGGCACCGCCGCCCGCCTCGGTCTCGACCCGGCCCGGATCGTGGTGATCGGTCACAGCGTCGGCGGGCTGGCGGCGGCGATGCTGGGCAACGCCGATCCCGCCCTGGCCGGGGTCGGGCTGATCTCGGCGGCCGACTTCGCCGACGCGGCGCGGCACCCGTCGGTGCAGACCCGCGCCCGGATGACGGCGGCCATGGCCGACAACATGGAGTCGCTGGTCGGCACCACGCCCGCGGGGCTCGCGGACGAGATCCTGTCGAACGGGCTGCGCTGGGACTTCACCGGCTTTGCCGCCGGACTGTCGCGGCACCCGCTGCTGGTGGTGACCTCCGACGACGGGCTCGCCCCCGCCGGCCTGGCCATCGCCCGCAGCGTGGGCGCAGCCGGAGGCGCGCCGGCGACGCAGCTGCATCTGGCCACCGATCATTCCTACTCGGGGCAGCGCATCGCGCTCGAGCGTGCCGTGATCGCCTGGCTGGACGGGCTGCCGACGCGGTAGCTAGGCTGCCGGCGCCTCGTCGAGATCCACGCGCGCGTAGAGCCCGTCGACCGGGATCTCGGCATCGATCTCCGGCAGGCTCAGGATGTCGCCGGCCTTGAGCGTCTGGAGGCGCCAGGGCTCGTCCCCGGTTCGCCACAGGACGGTCAGGCCGACCACGGTCTGCTCGACGATGACGTAACGCCTGATCGAGGGGACGGCCGCATATTCGCGCGGCTTGATGATGCGGTCCTCCCGGATGGAGGACGGGCTGACGACCTCGAACACGATGACCGGATCGGGGATGAGGTGACCGCGGCCGTCGAATCCGCTGCAGGTGACGACGCCGTCGGGATAGCGGACGGCATCGCCGATCGTCTGGATGCCAGCGTCGGATACGAGCACCTCGCACGGGCTGTCATTTCCAAGACACCTGTCAAGCTGGACGTTGATGTTGCGGATGATACGCGCGTGATTGCCGGAACCGCCGGTCATGGCAACAGGCTGGAGTCCATCGAACTCGTAACGTTCCCGCTGGCATTGCGCCCAGTGAAAGAAGTCCGCCTGTGTCATCGGCTTGCGGAGGGCGACGTTCATGGGGCGTACGCTAGCACCGGATGAGCGGCCATGGTGAAAATTCCTTCAGACAACCAGGACGGTCAGTTCAAAGGGAAGTGGCAGGCGGCCTGTCGTCCCTCACCCAGATCGCGCAGGAGCGGCGGCTCGGTGCGGCAGCGCGGCTGCACGGCGGGGCAGCGGGTGTGGAAGCGGCAGCCGGGCGGGGGCGCGATCGGGCTCGGCACGTCGCCGGCGAGCAGGATGCGGCGGGATGCGGCGCCCACCACCGGCTCCGGCACCGCCGCCATCAGCGCCTCGGTGTAGGGATGCGCCGGCGCGTGCAGCACCGCGTCGGCATCGCCCAGCTCGACCACGGCGCCCAGGTACATCACCGCGACGCGGGTCGCGATCTGCCGCACCACGCTGAGGTCGTGGGCGATGAACACGTAGGTCAGGCCGAGGCGTGCCTGCAGGTCGGTGAACAGGTTGACGATCTGCGCCTGGATCGAGACGTCGAGCGCGGACACCGGCTCGTCGGCCACCACCAGGCTGGGCGACAGGGCGAGCGCGCGGGCGATGTTGATGCGCTGGCGCTGGCCGCCGGAGAACTCGTGCGGGTAGCGTGCCAACGCCGCCTCCGGCAGCCCGACCAGGTGCACCAGCTCGCGCAGCCGGGCCGCCACTTCGGCACGGGTTCGGCGCCCGGCCTCCCCGTCGCGATGCACGCGTAGCGGTTCGGCCAGGAGGTCGCCGATGCGGCGGCGCGGGTTCAGGGCGGCATACGAGTCCTGGAACACCATCTGCATGCGTGGGCGTAGGCGCCGCAGCGCGCGCTCGGGGGTGCGAGTGATGTCGGTGCCCTCGAAGCTGATGCTGCCCGCCGTGGGCTCGGTCAGGCGCAGCAGGCAGCGGCCCAGGGTCGACTTGCCGCAGCCGGACTCGCCCACCAGCCCCAGCGTCTCGCCGGCCCGCACCGCAAGCGACACGTCGTCCACCGCGCGCAGCACCTGCCGACGCCCGAGCGGCCGGCCCACCTGGTAGTGCTTGGACAGGCGCCGCACCGCGACGAGGGGCCCCCCGGGGT
>CAXUBN010000237.1:0-4480 GCA_964249255.1 uncultured Acetobacteraceae bacterium
GACGACGAGATCGCCGCCCACCCGGACGTGTGGGTCGGCGTCATCACCAAGGTGACGGGGCTCGACAAGGCCGTCGCCGTCGACGCGATCAAGAACCTCCAGCCGGACTACGAGATGTACCGGCCGCAGGCGCTCGCCATCTTGGTCGGGTTCGTGCCCATGGGGCAGCGTCCCTCCCCTACCGGGCCCCTACCCCGCCGGGTGCATCACCCGGGGGGCGGGCTGGCGGAGGCCCAGGCGGCGCATGACCGTGTAGAAGGCGGGCGTGAACAGGAGGCCGAACGCGGTCACGCCCAGCATGCCGAAGAACACCGCGGTGCCGAGCGACTGGCGCATCTCGGCGCCGGCGCCGGTGGCCACCGCGAGCGGGGCCACGCCGAGCACGAACGCGAACGAGGTCATCAGGATCGGGCGCAGCCGGGTGCGGGCGGCGTGGATCGCCGCCTGCGCCGGGCTCATGCCGTCGTCCACCTCGCCCTGGCGCGCGAACTCGACGATCAGGATCGCGTTCTTGGCGGCCAGCCCGACCAGCACCACGAAGCCGATCTGCGCCAGGATGTCGATCGACAGGCCGCGCGCCAGCAGGCCGGTGATCGCGGCCAGCAGGCACATCGGCACGATCAGCACCACGGCGAGCGGCAGCTTCCAGCTCTCGTACTGCGCGGCCAGCACCAGGAACACGAACAGGGCGGCGGCGCCGAACACCGCGAGCGTCGGCACGCCCGCCATGCGCTGCTGGAAGGCGAGCTCGGTCCACTCGTAGCCAAACCCCTTGGGCAGCACGTCGTGGGCCAGCCGCTCCATGGTGGCGAGCGCGGTGCCGGTGGCGACGCCAGGGGCGGCGGCCCCCATCACCTCGGCCGCGGGGTAGAGGTCGTAGCGCGGCACGCGGTACGGCACGGTGATGTTGCGGAAGCCCGCCACGGTGCCGATCGGCACCATCTGGCCCGCGGCGTTGCGGGTCTTGAGGCGGGCGATGTCGTCGGTGCTGCGCCGGAACTGGCCGTCCGCCTGCGCCACCACCTCGTAGGTGCGGCCGAGGAAGTTGAAGTCGTTGATGTAGGCCGAGCCCAGGTAGACCTGCAGCGTGTCGAACACGTCGGCGGGCCGGAGCCCCACCTTCTCGGCCTTCTCGCGGTCGATGTCGGCGAACACCGAGGGGGTGCGGGTGCTGAACAGGGTGAACACGCCGGCGAACTCCGGACGCCGGTTGGCGGCCGCCACCAGCGCGTTGGACGCCGCCGCCAGCGCGTCGGAGCCCTGCCCGGTGCGGTCCTCCACCATCATCTTGAAGCCGCCGGCGCTGCCGATGCCCTGCACCGGCGGGGGCGCGATGGTGAGCACGAACGCCCCCTGCACCACCGACAGGCGCTGGCGCAGCTCGCCGATGATGACGTCGCCGCTGAGGCCCCGCGCCACCCGCTGCTCGAACGGCTCGAACTTGGCGAACACGGTGGCGGCGTTGGAGGCGTCGGTGAAGGTGGTGGCGTCGAGGCCGGTGAACGGCACCGCGTGCGAGATCCCCGGCGTGTGCAGCATGATGTCCACCACCTGCCGCAGCACCCGGTCGGACCGGTCCAGCGAGGCGCCCGGCGGCAGCTGCAGCACCGTGATCGAGTAGCCCTGGTCCTGCTCGGGGATGAAGCCGGTGGGCGCGCGCGAGAACTGCAGCGCGGTGAGCCCGATCAGGGCGGCGTAGCACAGCAGCACCAGTCCCAGCGAGCGCACCAGCCGGGTGGTGAGGCGGCCGTAGCCGTCGGACAGCGCCCCGAAGCCGCGGTTGAAGCCGCGGAAGAACGCGCGCGTCGCGCGCACCGGCAGCGCCGCCCGGCGTGCGGGCGGGTGGACGGCGTGCGGACGGAACAGCAGGGCGCACAGCGCCGGGCTCAGCGTCAGCGACACCAGGCAGGAGATCAGCGTGGACGCGGCGATGGTCACCGCGAACTGGCGGAAGAACTGGCCGGAGATGCCCGAGATGAAGGCGGTCGGCACGAACACCGCGCAGAGCGTAAGCGCGATCGCGATGAGCGCGCCGCCCACCTCGTCCACCGTGCGGTGGGCCGCCTCGCGTGGCGACAGTCCCTGCGCGATGTTGCGCTCGACGTTCTCGACCACGACGATGGCGTCGTCCACCACGATGCCGACCGCCAGCACCAAGCCGAACAGCGACAGGTTGTTCAGCGAGAAGCCGAGTGCCGCCAGCACCGCGAGGGCGCCCACCAGCGACACCGGGATCGCGACCACCGGGATCAGCGAGGCGCGCCAGGTCTGCAGGAACACGATCACCACCGCCACCACCAGCAGGATCGCGACCAGGATGGTGCGGATCACCTCGTTCACCGATTGCTGGATGAACTCGGTCGGGTCGTAGACGATCTCGTAGCCGATGCCGGGCGGGAAGTCCTTGGCCAGCGTCCGCATGGTCGCCCGCACGCTCGCCTCGGTGGCCAGGGCGTTGGAGCCAGGCTGGGCGAACACCAGCAGCGGCAGCGCGTTCAGCCGGTCGAGGTATCCCATCGAGCCGTAGTCCTGGCCGCCGATCTCGGTGCGCGCGACGTCGCGGACGCGGGTGACGTGGCCGTCGGCGTCGGTCTTGACGATGATGTCGCCGAACTGCTCGGGCGTTCCCAGGCGCCCCTGCGTCTGCACGTTGAGCTGGAACGCCTCGTGCGAGGGCACCGGCGGCTGGTTCAGGATGCCGGCCGAGACCTGCACGTTCTGCGCCCGCAGCGCGTTCACCACGTCGTCGCCGGTCATGCCGTAGGCGGCGATGCGGTCCGGGTCGAGCCAGATCCGCATGGCGTAGTCGCGGTCGCCGAACAGCTGCACGTTGCCGACGCCGGGCAGGCGGGACAGCTGGTCCTTCACGTGCAGGGTGGCGTAGTTCGACACGTAGAGCTGGTCGCGCGACCCGTCGGGCGAGAGCATGTGCACGGCCAGCAGGATGTTGGGCGTGGCCTTCTGCACCACCACGCCCTGGCGCTGCACGTCGCCGGGCAGGCGCGGCAGCGCCACCTGCACGCGGTTCTGTGTCAGCACCTCGGCGGTGTCGAGGTCGGTGCCGAGCTTGAAGGTGACGGTGACCGTGAGCTTGCCGTCGCCGGTGCCCTGGCTGCTCATGTAGAGCATGTCCTGGACGCCGTTGATCTGCTGCTCCAGCGGCGTCGCCACCGTTTCGGCCACCACGGAGGCGGACGCGCCGGGATAGGTGGTGGTGACCTGGATCGTGGGGGGCGCGATCTCGGGATACTGCGCCACCGGCAGCAGGAACAGCGCGCCGAGCCCGATCAGGGTGATGAAGGTGCTGAGCACCGTGGCCAGGATCGGCCGATCGACGAAGACGTGGGACAGGCGCATGGGGTGTGGTCCTAGCCCTGGTCGCCGTTGCCGGTGGGGTCGGGGTGGATCGTGCCCGCGGCCGGCGCCACCTTGGTGCCGGGCATCGCGCGCATCAGCCCGTCGATGACGACCCGGTCGGTGGGGCGCAGGCCGCTTCGGATCACGCGCAAACCGTCCTCCAGCGGGCCGGCCTCGACCGGCCGCGGCACCACGGTGTTGTCGGGGGCGACGACCAGGACCAGCTGCTGCGACTGGTCCAGCATCACAGCCGCGGCCGGCACCAGCATCACCGGCTGCGGCCGGTTCATCGGCAGACGCAGCCGCGCGAACTCGCCCGGCGCCAGGAACAGGTCGGGGTTGGGCACGGTGGCGCGGGCGCGGATGGTGCCGCTCGAGCGGTCCACGGCGTTGTCGAGGAAGTCCAGCGTGCCGGTGCGGGTCGCGCGCGTCTCGTCGCCCAGCGTGACGGCGGCGGTGCGGTCGACCGCACCACCGCTGCCGGCACCCTGGAGGAAGCGCGCATAGGCGAGGTAGTCCGCCTCGCTCATGTCGAAGTCGAGGTGGATCGGGTCGAGCGAGACGATCGTGGTCAGCAGCGTGCTGGTGCCGGTGCCGCCGCGGCTGCCGCTGACCAGGCTGCCGACCGACACCCGGTGCGCGCTGATCCGGCCGGTGAAGGGTGCCGTGACGTGGGAGTACTCGAGGTCGAGCTCGGCGTCGTGCACCGCCGCCTGCGCCTGGTCGAGCGCTGCCTGGTCGGACAGCTGCGTGGCGCCGTCGCGGTCAACCTGCTGGGCGGTGCCGAAGTCGGTGCGCTTGAGCTGCTGGGCGCGCCACAGCTCGGCTCCGGCCAGGGCCAGCTGTGCCGCGGCGGCGCGGTACTGGGCTGCCGCCTGCTCCAGCCTGATCCGGTACGGCCTGGGGTCGATCACGAACAGCAGGTCGCCCTTGTGCACGATCTGGCCATCGGTGAAGTGGATCTCGGTCAGGATGCCGCCGACCTGGGCGCGCAGGTCCACCTGGTCCACCGCCGAGAATTGGCCCAGGAAGGTGGTGCGCGGGGTGACGTCGCGCGCCAGCGGCACGCTCACGGTCACGGCGGGCGGCGGCATCGCCGGCATGGCCGCCCGGCCGGCCGCAT
>CAXUBN010000238.1:0-4478 GCA_964249255.1 uncultured Acetobacteraceae bacterium
TGCCGGCGTCGGCGCTGGCGCGGATGTCGAGCAGCAGCGGGATCTCGCCCAGGAACGGTACCCCCAGCGCCGCCGCCTCCGCTCGCGCCCCGCCATGACCGAACAGCGGCGTCGAATGGCCGCAGTTCGGGCAATGGAAGCTGCTCATGTTCTCGACGATGCCCAGCACCGGCACCCGCGTCTTCTCGAACATGGCCACTCCGCGGCGGGCGTCCAGCAGCGCGATGTCCTGCGGCGTGGACACGATCACGGCGCCGGCCAGCGCCACCTTCTGCGCCAGGGTGAGCTGCGCGTCGCCGGTACCGGGCGGCATGTCCACCACCAGCACGTCGAGCGGGCCCCAGTCCACGTCGCCCATCAGCTGCGTCAGCGCGCCCATCACCATGGGGCCGCGCCAGATCATCGCCGTGCGCTCCTCCACCAGCAGCCCGATCGACATCGCCCGGATACCCCAGGCCTCGATCGGCACCAGCCGCTTCTCGTGCACGGCCGGCTGTTGCGCGTGGATGCCCAGCATGCGCGGCAGGGAGGGCCCATGGATGTCGGCGTCGAGCAGCCCGACGCGAAGACCGCGGCGCCCGAGCCCGATCGCCAGGTTGACCGCGGTGGTGGACTTGCCGACGCCGCCCTTGCCGGACGCCACCGCGATCACCGCGCGCACGTCGCCGAGCAGCTTGCCCTGAACCTCCCCCGAGCTGCCCGAGCCGGGGCCGCCCAGGTTGAACGGCCGGTGGCCGCCGCCACCGCCACCGCCACCGGCCGCGGCCGGGATCTGCGGCACCGGCCGCGGCGGCTCCGACGGTTGGTGGGGCGTACGGTGCCCCGTCAGCACCACGGACGCGTTGACGACGCCCGGCAGCGCCCGCAGCGCCGCTTCCAACTCGCGGCGCACCGGCTCCAGGGCGGCGGCCTGCGCGCGTTCGGCCAGCAGCGCCACCTGCACCAGCCCGTCCTGCACCCGCACGCTCTCGACCAGCCCCGCGGTGACCAGGTCCTGGCCGCCGCGCGGCTCGCGCAGCCCTTCCAGCACGGCCCTGATCGCCTGCCGCATCGCGTCTCCACCGTTCGGGCCGTCGTCCGCCATGCCGTGTCGCTCCGGTTGCGCAGGATAACATTGGGTTGGCGCCGCCATGATGCAGCCCATCCGGTGGGCAAACCGGACCATCGGCCCCGGCGTTGACGGCCGGATCGGTCCGACCCCCGGTGCATCGAAGGGTAACCCGGCGCGGGTTCGGCTGGACAACGGGACGCCGGTGCCTAACGTCGGCAAGGCGCATGGAGGAGGGGAGGGCGGCATGGACGTGATCGAGGCACTGCCGGCTCAGCCTTCCGTCCAGGTCCCCATCCAGGCCCCCGCCCGGGCGGCATCGGCTCCCGCGGCGCCGCGGTCTGGCCGCGACCACCGCATCGACGCGCTGCGCGGCGTGGCGCTGACCATGATGTTCTGCGACCACATCCCGCAGAACCTGCTCAACCGCTTCACCCTGCGCAACCTCGGCTTCTGCGACGCTGCCGAGGTGTTCGTGCTGCTGGCCGGCTTCGCCTCCATGCTGGCCTATGGCCGGGTGTTCGGGCGCGGCGAGATCCGCCAGGGCCTGATCCGCCTCGGCCGGCGCGTGGTGCGGCTCTACCTGTTCCAGATGGGCATGCTGGTGACCACGGTGTGGATGATCAGGTACTGGCGGCATTTCCACACCGTGCCGGTGGACTTCCTGGAGCCGGAGCTGGCGCACGGCGTCGGCAGCGTGCTGCGGGTGCTGTCGCTGCAGGCGCTGCCCGGCAACCTCAACATCCTGCCGCTCTACATGCTGCTGCTGATGCTGTTCCCGGTGATCTACGCGGCGCTGCGCCTCAACCGCTGGGCCGCGCTGGCGCTCAGCGCCGCGCTGTGGCTGCTGATCAACGTCGACCCGCGGCTCAACCTGCCGAACTGGTTCGATCCGGACGGCTGGTACTTCGACCCGTTTGCCTGGCAGTTCCTGTTCACGCTGGGTGCCTGGGCGGCGATGCAGACCAGCCGCAGCGGCGGCGACGTGCCGCACCGGTGGTGGCTGGTGGCGGGATGCTGGCTCTACCTCGGCTTCAGCGCCGTGCAGTCGTTCCCGTGGTCGGAATGGGGCCTGCCGGACCTGTCGCCGCTGCTGATCGAGCCGCCGCAGAAGACGCCGCTGTCGCCGCTGCGCCTGATCGACGTGATGGCTATCTTCTACCTGGTGCAGAGCAGCGGCCTCGCCCGCCGGCTCAGCGCGGGACGGATCGGGCAGGTGCTGGCGGTGATCGGCCGGCATTCGCTCGAGGTGTTCTCGGTCGGCACCGTGCTGGACCTGCTGTTCCGACTGTCGATGACCACCTACGGCAGTGGCTGGGCGATGCAGGTCGCGGTCAACGTGCTCGGGCTCGGCACGCTGTTCGGTCTGGCCACCACGCTTGATCGGCGCAAGCGGCGCAGGCGGGAGTTGACCGCCGCTGCGGCGTGAGGGAAGGCCAGGGCGCTGCCCTGGACCCGCCAAGGGCCGCAGGCCCTTGGAACCCAACTCTTAGGACTGGTTTCCAAAGGCCCGCCTTTGGCGGGGTCCAGGGGCAGAGCCCCTGGCCTTTGGATCGCATGTTCTTCCATCCCCACCGTCCCCTGCGCCTGGTCGCCTTCGGCTCCTCCACCACCGCCGGCCGTGGCGCCAGCGTACCGGCGCTGACCTATCCCGCGGTGATGCGCGCCACCCTGCTGCCGGCGTTCCCCGGCGGCATCGCGCTGACCAACCTCGGCATCGGCGGCGACAGCGCCATCGAGATGGACGCGCGGATCGGGGGCGTGCTGGCCGCGGCGCCGGACCTGGTGGTCTGGCAGACCGGCTCCAACGACGTCGCCCGGCCGGTGCCGCTGGACCGGTTCGCGGCGCTGACCCGGCGCGGCCTCGTCCGGTTGACGGCCAGCGGCGCCGCCCTGGTGCTGGTGGACCAGCAGTACGCCATGGCGCTGGAGGCCTGCCCGGCGCTGCCGGAGTATCGGCGGGCACTGCACGACATCGCCGCCGAGTTCGGGGTGCCGGTGTTCCCGCGCTACGACCTGATGCGCGCCTGGTGCGCGGCCGGCCGGCACACGATCGAGGCGCTGTCGCCCGACGGCACCCACATGGCCGATCCCGGCTACCGCGAACTGGGCGAGGCGCTGGCGTCGTGGCTGCTGGAGCCGGGTGGCCCACTTGTCGGGGAACCAGCCGCGTGAGCACAGTCGGGCGCAGCCGCGCTGCAGGAGTCACAGCATCCATGCGCCCAGCGACGTCGCGTTCCGGCCACCGCGCCCGCCCCCGCCACAGGTCGGGGCGGTTCCGCGTCGGGCTGCTGTGCTCGGCGATGCTGCTGCCCGCGGCCCCCCTGCTGCCGATCCTGACGACGCTGCCGGCGCTGGCCCGTCCGGCCCCCGACAGCTTCGCGGACCTCGCCGCCCGGCTGCTGCCCTCGGTGGTCAACATCTCGTCCACCGAGACCGTCAGCGACGACAGCACCGGCGGCGACGATGACGAGGACGATGCCCCCGGCGGCGACAGGACGCCCGACAAGGGCGGGCGCGATCCGGGCGCGCAGACGCCGTCGCCGGCGATCCCGACAAGTTCTTCCGCGACTTCATGAACCGGCATGGGCAAGGGGGCGGCCAAGGAAATGGCCAGGGAGGCGGCCTGGGGAACGGGCAAGGGAACAACGGTTCCGGGGGGCAGGCGGCGCCCGGGCGCAAGATGCAGAGCCTGGGCTCGGGCTTCGTGATCGACCCGTCGGGCCTGATCGTCACCAACAACCACGTCATCAAGGGTGCCGACGCCATCACCGTGACGCTGGGGGACAACACGGTGCTGAAGGCCCGCCTGCTGGGTCACGACGACAAGACCGACCTCGCTTTGCTCAAGGTGGAGCCCGCGCACCCGCTGCCGGCGGTGGTGTTCGGCGACAGCGACCGGATGCGCGTCGGCGACTGGGTGGTGGCGATCGGCAACCCGTTCGGCCTGTCGGGCACCGTCACCGCCGGCATCGTGTCGTCCCGCGGCCGGTCGCTGGACAGCGGGCCGTACGACGACTTCATCCAGACCGACGCGCCGATCAACCGCGGCAACTCCGGTGGCCCGCTGTTCGACATGGACGGCGGCGTGATCGGCATCAACACCGCGATCTACTCGCCGTCGGGCGGCTCGATCGGAATCGGCTTCTCGATCCCCTCCAACGAGGCCCGCGGCGTGATCGAGCAGCTGCGGCGCTACGGCAAGGCCCGCCGCGGCTGGATCGGGGTGCGCATCCAGGACGTGAGCCAGGACATCGCCGACAGCCTCGGCCTCAAGACGGCGAAGGGCGCGCTGGTCGCGGGCGTGGAGCCGAACGGCCCCGCCGCGAAGGCCGGGCTGCACGCCGGCGACGTGATCCAGACCGTGGCCGGCCAGGCGGTGGACGGCCGGTCGCTGCCGCGCGTGGTGGGCGAGACCGCGGTGGGGCAG
>CAXUBN010000239.1:0-4449 GCA_964249255.1 uncultured Acetobacteraceae bacterium
GGCGTGGCGCTCGCGCACGGCTTCGATCCGACGCTGGCCGTGCAGGTGGCCGAGGCGCGGAGCCGGGCCGACGGCGTGGTCAGCCCCGCCTCGGCCGCGCTGTTCCGCCGCGCCCTCGACACCGGGCCAGCCGATGCCCCCTGGCGCCCGCTCGCCGAACAGCGCCTGGCCCAATCCGAGCACCGCTGACGCGGATCAGCGGGACGGAACAGGTCCGGCCCGAGCATCGGCACCACGCTCCACCGTTTGGACAGGACCCGGCCAGACCGGGATCAGCCCGGCCACCCGCCCATCGAGCGCGATGCCGGATCGTTCGACACAGCGGTGCGCGACAACCGCCAGTCCACCAGGATCACCGCCGACGCCAGCGTGAACGGCCGGACCGACGGGCGTCGGAACAACGATACCAGCACCAGGCCCTGCAGCAGGTAGATGCCGTAGCTGATGTCGCCGAGCCGCCGTGCGGAGTGCATGGTCAGCAACCCGAACAGCGTGCATCCGGTCGCCAGCGGGAAGAAGCAGCGGCACAGCAAATCCCACGACGGCCGGCCAGACCGGGTAGAACCCCTTCGCGGCATCGTAGCCATGCCCGCCATGGCAGCGTCATGGGCCGCGCAGCCTCGATTATCGGCCCCGGCGACCTCCCGAACGGCTCGGCGCTGCCCATATCGTGGCGCATGACCATGACCCCCGATACCGACCCGAAGCCCGTCCCCACCGACGTGGCGACCCCCAAGGACGCGGCGCCGTCCCCCGAGGCCGAGATCGGCGGACCCAAGGAGCGGGATCCGACCCGCTACGGCGACTGGACCGTCAAGGGACGCTGCATCGACTTCTGAAGCCTGGCGGCGCGCAGGCCAATCCGATCAGGACCGCGCCTGCCGCGGCGTCCAATCCACGACCGTGCGCCGGTATGCCGGTGGCCGCGGCTGGCACGAGATTACGTAGAGCCCGATCACGTAGAGCAGGTCGGCCAGCGTGTTGAACCGGAAGGCCATCGCCAGCATCGGCGGCGCCGTCACCATGATCCAGACGCCGTAGGCGAGGAACGGGATCGACAGCGGCCGCATCCCCTGCAGCATGAGCCGCAGCGGATTGACGTGGCCCGGCCTGATCAGCGGCCGCATCCGCGAGTTGCCGACATAGAACGCGACCCCGAACAGCCAGATCACCACGTTGCTGAGGCCGTTCAGGAAGCCCATCATCCCGGTCGCGATTAGCACGACGATCGCGGCGGCGCTCAGCACCACCGCGCCGAGCTGCAGGCTGAGCCCGATGTCGAAGCCCGACGGCCGCTCCGGCAGCCGGTCCACCAACGGCTGGAACACGCGGTCCAGCAGCCATATGTCGAACTGGTTGACCCGATCCGCGGCGCTCATGCGAGGCGTGATGTCGGGATGCCGGCGTCAAGATCAAGCCCGGGCGCCGTGTGCATGCATCCGCCCCGCTCGGCCGATCAGCACGACCAGTTCGGAGCAGGGCACCAACCGCGCGTCGGCGGTCAGGAGCCGAGCGGTCTCGGAGATGGCCTGCGGTACCAGCAACCCGTCGAACGGGTCGCGATCATGCGGCGGCAGCGAGTCCACCCGTGCGGCTGCCCTCGACCCGACAACACGCTCCGTGAAGCCGGTTGCCGGGGCCGCATCGGCAACCTCATCGGGACGCGCGAGGAACTCCGGCCTTCGCGAGCCGGCCTTGATCGCGATCTCCCAGATGTTGGCGGCGCTGAACAACACATCGTTGGCCGGATCCTCGATCCAGCCGCGGGCGTCGGGGGTCAAGCGCGGATCGTCGCCGAGCGCCCACAGCAGGATGTGGGTGTCCAGCCGAAACCGCATCGATATCGGCTCAGCCGGCCTCGAGCTCCGCCAACACCTCGTTGGACAGCGGCGTCTTGGCAGCGTGGATGTTCACGAGGGTCGCACCGGCGGAGCCCGTGATCTTCCCAATCCGACCAGACTTCGTCCGATCGATACGGACCTCGCATCATCGAACGCAAGAAGGGCGGCACCGTCTCCGGTGCCGCCCCCATGCCGTCCCCGCGATGCGGGCGGCGTTACTCCGGCGTCTGCGCCCGGCGGCGGATCGCCGCCGACAGGATGTCGCCCAGCGAGGCGCCGCTGTCGGACGAGCCGTACTCGTTGATCGCGGCCTTGTCCTCCTCGACCTCGCGGCCCTTGATGGTCAGCGACAGCTTGCGCGACGCGCGATCGACCGACACCACCTTGGCATCGACCTTCTCGCCCACCGCGAACCGCTCCGGCCGCTGCTCGGCCTTGTCGCGGGCCAGCTCGGCGCGCCGGATGAAGCCGGTCAGCACCTCATCCACCTTGACCTCGATGCCGTTGGCCTGCACCGCGGTGACGATGCAGGTCACCACCGCACCCTTGTTGACGCGGCTCAGCGTGTCGGCGGCCGGGTCGTCGTGCAGCTGCTTGATGCCGAGCGAGATGCGCTCCTTCTCGACGTCGACGTCCAGCACCCGTGCCTGGATGACCTGGCCCTTCTCGTAGGCGGCCATCGCCGCCTCGCCGGCCTCGTCCCACGAGATGTCGGACATGTGTACCATGCCGTCGACATCGGCCGAGATGCCGATGAACAGCCCGAACTCGGTGATGTTGCGGATCTCGCCCTCCACCGTGGAGCCGACCTTGTGCTCCTCGGCGAACAGCTCCCACGGGTTGCGCTGCACCTGCTTCAGCCCGAGCGAGATGCGCCGCTTGGAGCTGTCCACGTCCAGCACCATCACGTCCACCTCCTGGGAGGTGGCGACGATCTTGCCCGGATGGACGTTCTTCTTGGTCCAGCTCATCTCGGACACGTGCACCAGGCCCTCGACCCCCGGCTCCAGCTCCACGAAGGCGCCGTAATCGGTGATGTTGGTGACGCGACCGCTGTAGCGGGCCCCCGGCGGATACTTGACCGCGACGCCCTCCCACGGATCGGCCTCGAGCTGCTTCATGCCCAGGCTGATGCGCTGCGTGTCGGAGTTGAAGCGGATCACCTGCACCCGGACCTGCTGGCCGATCTGCAGCGCCTCGGACGGGTGGTTGATGCGCTTCCAGGCGATGTCGGTGACGTGCAGCAGCCCGTCCACGCCGCCCAGGTCGACGAAGGCGCCGTAGTCGGTGATGTTCTTGACCACGCCGTCGAGGATCATGCCCTCCTTCAGGCCCTGGATCAGCTCGGAGCGCTGCTCGGCCCGGGTCTCCTCCAGCACCGCGCGGCGCGACACCACGATGTTGCCGCGGGCGCGGTCCATCTTGAGGATCTGGAACGGCTGCGGGCTGCCCATCAGCGGGCCGACGTCGCGCACGGGACGGATGTCGACCTGGGAGCCGGGCAGGAACGCCATGGCGCCGCCGAGGTCCACGGTGAAGCCGCCCTTGACCCGGCCGTAGATGGTGCCCTGGACGCGCTGGCTGCCCTCGAACGCCTTTTCCAGGTTGGTCCAGGCCTCCTCGCGCCGCGCCTTCTCGCGCGACAGCACGATGGAGCCGTCGCGGTCCTCGTAGCGCTCGACGTAGAGCTCGATCACGTCGCCGGGCTTGACCTCGTGCTCGCCGTCGCCCTGACCGAACTCGCGCAGGGCAACGCGGCCCTCGCTCTTCAGGCCGACGTCGACGATGGCGAACTCGTCGGTGAGACGGATCACGGTGCCGGTGACGACGGAGCCGTCGAAGCCGACGTCGCGGCCCAGGGTCTCGTCGAGAAGGGAGGCGAAATCCTCGCCACCGAAATGGTCGGCGGCGGGGCGTGCAAGCGTGGTGGCTGATGCCATGTGGTCAGGAGATCCCGCGTCTGGAACCGGCTGCGCCGGCGACGGTGCCTGCGCCCCGCCATGGGACAGACCCTGGGCGGCACGTCTTGCCCGCGCTGCGGGCCGGTTACGGCGAAGCGGGCCCGTCCCGGAGGGGCGCACCTGCGGGCCGCGAGAAACACCCATGGGTCGTTGAAGTCAAGGAAAAAGCCAGAAACAGGTCGCGGTCCCCAAGATCGGGTTCCAAGGGCCCCGCCCTTGGCGGGGTCCAGGGGCAAAGCCCCTGGCCGTCACGATGCGCAGCGCCTCCGCCAGCACCGCATCGGCATCCAGCCCATCGGTATCGATGAGGACGGCATCGTCGGCCGCCCGCAGCGGCGCCACCGATCGTGCCGCGTCGGCCCGGTCCCGCGCCTCCAGCTCGGCGGCAACCGCCTCGATCGCTCCCGGACCCGGCGCCCCTTCCGGATTGAGCTGCCGCCAGCGCCGCCCGGCCCGCGCCCGCACCGAGGCGGTCACGAACAGCTTCACCGGCGCGTCCGGGAAGATCACGGTGCCGATGTCGCGCCCATCCAGCACCGCGCCGTGCTCGGCGCCGAACCCGCGCTGGAACGCCAGCAGCGCCGACCGCACCGCCGGCTGCGCGGACACCACGCTGGCGGCCCGGTCCACGGCGGGCACGCGCAGGT
>CAXUBN010000240.1:0-4381 GCA_964249255.1 uncultured Acetobacteraceae bacterium
GGGCGACGGGAGCCGGCTACACCCTGCTGCGGCTGCCGCACGAGCTGCGGGAGATGTTCGAGACGTGGCTGCACCAGCATCATCCCGGCCGTGCCGCCCGCGTGCTGGCACTGATCCGCGAGACGCGCGGCGGCAAGCTCAACGACAGCCGCTTCGGCCAGCGCCACACCGGGCAGGGCCCGTATGCGGACATGCTGGCGCAGCGCTTCCGCCATGCCGCCGCGCGGCACGACCTTCAACGTCTGGGCCCGCTGAACACGCACCACTTCCAGGTGCCGACCTCGACGCGCCACGGCCAGCTGGCCCTGCTCTAGGAACGGGATCCAAGGGCCTGCGGCCCTTGGCGGGTCCAGGGCAGCTTCCTGACCACCCTGATCCACCCACCCATCCCGGGCGAGGTCGGCCAAGGCCACGCGCGACCGGCCGGGACTGCCGCTGGATGCCGCGGCAGGATCAGATGGCGCCCGCGATGGGCATGCAGGCCTGGCCGCCCTCGGCATCGGCCGACGCGCAGATGCCGCCGTCGCCGTTCTCGACCTGGAAGGTGGCGTGGCCGATGCCGTAGCGCTGCGCCAGCGTCCGCGCCGCCCGCTGCAGCAGCGCGTCGTCCGGCGGCAGGCCGGGGCGTACGAGGTGGGCGGTGAGCGCGGTCTCGGTGGTGCTCATGCCCCAGATGTGGAGGTGGTGCAGGTCGGCGACGCCGGGCAGGGCGCGCAGGAAGCGTTCCACCGCCGCCCGGTCGATCGTGTCCGGCACCCCGTCCAGCGCCAGCGCCATCCCGCGGCGCAGCAGCGACCAGGTGCCGGCGACGATCAAGGCCGCCACCACCAGTCCCAATGCCGGGTCGATGCGGCTCCAGCCGGTCAGCACCGTGAGCAGGCCGCCCGCCGCCACGACGGCGGCGGTGCCGGCGTCGGCCGCCATGTGCAGGACGACCGCGCGGATGTTGAGGTCGTAACGGTCGCCGAACAGGAACAGCATCGCGGTGGCGCCGTTCACCGCGATGCCGACCGCGGCCACCACCAGCACCGGGAGGCCGGCCACCGCCTCCGGGTGCAGCAGGCGGCGCACCGCCTCGGCGGCGACCGCGCCGGTCACGACCAGCACCAGCACCGCGTTGAACAGGGCCGACAGGATCGAGGACCGGCGCAGCCCGTAGGTGAAGCGCGCGGTCGGTCGCCGCCGGCCCAGGACGGTCGCGAGCCAGGCGGCTCCCATGGCCAGCACGTCGCCCATGTTGTGGCCGGCGTCTGCCAGCAGGGACAGCGAGCCGGCGGCGGCGCCATAGGCGATCTCCGCGACGACGAAGCCGCCGTTCAGCGCCATGCCGATCGCGAACGCCACGCCGTGGTTCGCCGGCGCGTGGGCATGATGGCCGTGACCGTGGTCATGCGGATGAGCGTGCGGATGACCGGACACAGGATTGGGCGCGTGGTTGGGCATCCGGTGCATCCCGATCGGTGGCTGGCGCGCTTGCGCGACCCCGATGCCGGGCCGATATCGACCGTCCCGTCATCGGCCGCGCCTACCGGACCCATGTCATGCTGCGTGTCAACGAACTCAAGCTGCCGCTGGACCATGCGCCGGACGCGCTGCCGGCCGCTGCGGCGGCGCGGCTGGGCGTGTCGGAGGCCGACATCCTGTCCTGCACGGTGTTCCGCCGCGGCTACGACGCGCGCCGGCGGGGCGGCATCTGCCTGATCTACAGCCTCGACGTCGCCGTGCGCGACGAGGCGGCCGTGCTGCTCCGCCACGGGACCGATGGCGCCGTGCAGCCGGCGCCGGACATGGCCTACCGGTCCGTGATCGCCCATGGTACCGCGTTGGCGTCGCGGCCGGGATACGTCCGCCCGGTGGTGATCGGCGCCGGGCCGTGCGGGCTGCTGGCGGCGCTGGTGCTGGCGCAGCTGGGGCTGCGGCCGCTGATCCTGGAGCGGGGCCGCGCCGTGCGGGAGCGCACGGTCGATACCTTCGCGCTGTGGCGCCAGGCGGTGCTGGAGCCCGAAAGCAACGTGCAGTTCGGCGAGGGGGGTGCGGGCACCTTCTCCGACGGCAAGCTCTACAGCCAGGCCAGCGACCGGCAGCACTACGGCCGCAAGGTGCTGCACGAGTTCGTCCGCGCCGGGGCGCCGCCCGAGATCCTGGTGGTGTCCAAGCCGCATGTCGGCACCTTCCGGCTGGTGACGATGGTCGAGCGCATCCGGGCGCAGATCGAGGCGCTGGGCGGCGAGTATCGGTTCGGCCGCCGCGTCGACGGGTTCGCCGTAGGCCGCGACCGTGACGGCGGCCGGGTGATCGAGGGGGTGACGCTGGCGGACGGTGCGGTCGTACCCGCGCGCCACGTGGTGCTGGCGATCGGCCACAGCGCCCGCGACACGTTCGAGGCGCTGCTGGCGGCGGGCGTGTCGATGGCGGCCAAGCCGCTGTCGATCGGGGTGCGCATCGAGCACCCGCAGTCGTTGATCGACCGCGCGCGCCACGGCGACCAGGCCGGCCATCCGCTGCTGGGCGCGGCCGACTACAAGCTGGTGCACCATGCCGGCAACGGCCGCGGCGTCTACAGCTTCTGCATGTGCCCGGGCGGCACCGTGGTCGCCGCGACCTCGGAGCCGGGGCGGGTGGTGACCAACGGCATGAGCCAGTACTCCCGCAACGAGCGCAACGCCAACGCCGGCATCGTGGTCGGGCTGACGCCCGCCGACTTCGCGCCGCATGGCGACGGGCCGCTGGCCGGGGTGGCGTTCCAGCGGCACTGGGAGGCGCGCGCGTTCGAGGCCGGCGGCGGGGGCTACCGGGCGCCGGCGCAGCGGGTCGGCGACCTGCTGGCCGGCCGCGCCTCGACGGAGCTGGGCGACGTGGTGCCCTCTTACACGCCCGGTGTCACGCCGACCGACCTGTCGCACTGCCTGCCGGACTACGCGGTGCCGGCGATCCGCGAGGCGCTGCCGCGGTTCGGCCGGCAGATCCCCGGCTTCGACATGGCGGACGCGGTGATGACCGGGGTCGAGACCCGCACCTCGTCGCCGGTGCGGATCACGCGCGGCGCCGACCTGCAGAGCCTGAACACGCGCGGGCTGTATCCGGCCGGCGAGGGGTGCGGCTATGCCGGCGGCATCATGACGGCGGGCATCGACGGAATCCGGGTGGCGGAGGCCCTGGCGCTGGATCTCGCCGGCTAGGGGCGGATCACGGGTCATCAACCTGGACGGGCCCTGTCAGCCACTTCGCCATGACGGTCTGCGGTGTGGTCTCGAAGCCAGGGTGCTCATGGTGCGCGAGACGATCCTCGCGTTCGTCTCGCGCACCATGAGCTGGCCCTTGGCCACGCCGCGCCGCCGCAACCAGTCCTCCGCCTCCTGCACCATCCGCCGGCCGACGCCGCTGCCACGCAGGTGGGGCGCTGCGGCGACGTAGTAGAGCCAGCCCCGATGACCGTCATGCCCGACCATGACGCTGCCGACGATGCGGCCATCCTCGTCCACGGCGACCAGCACCTCGGAGCAGAGCCCGGCCCTTGCGAAGCGGAAGTCGACGCCGGGATCGTTGTATGACGTGACTAGGTCGCAGTCGCGCCACAGCCCGACGACGGCGTCCTCGTCGTTCGGCATGGCCGGTCGGACGTTTAACGTCATCGACGATCGGCTGCCGATCGTCGCGTCAGGTGCATAGGGCGACGATTGAGGCGGCGACCGCCCCCGGATGTTGGAGCGTGGTCGCCGCCTCGCCCGGCATGGCCTGGGCGCGAAGGCGGGTCGCGGTGGGGCCGGGGTCGAACAGCGCGATCCGCAGTTGGTCGTGCGTGCGCATCTCTTCCTGCCAGCTCCGTACCAGGGCCTCGGCACCGGCCTTGGAGGCGGCGAGCAGGCCCCAGAAGGCCTGCGGCGCGGTGGCGGCGACATCGGTCAGGAACACCGCGCGGCCGGCCGGGGCGGCGGTCAGTAGCGGCGCCAAGGTGCGGATCAGGCGCCACACGGCGGACAGGTTGACCGCGATCGCGGCGTCCCACTCGCGCGCGCCGATGTGGGGTACCGGCGTCAGCGCGCCGAGCTCGGCGGCGGCATGGACCAGCACGTCGAGGCGGCCGAAGCGCTTCGCCAGGGTGGGACCGAGCAGGTCCAGCGCATCGCCGTCGGCGAGGTCGAGCGGCAGCAGGGTGGCGCTGCCGCCGACGGCGCGGATCAGGTCGTCGGTCTCGTGCAGGCCGCCCTGCGTGCGCGCCAGCAACACGCAGTGCAGGCCGGCGGCGGCGAGGGCCGGGGGGGTCGCCTGGTCGATGCCGCGGCTGTCGCCGGTGATCAGGGCGACACGGGACGGCCAGGGGCGGGGGCCCCCCCCCCCCCCCCGGGGCGGGGGGGGGGGGGCGCGGGCGGGAGGGGCGGGG
>CAXUBN010000241.1:0-4360 GCA_964249255.1 uncultured Acetobacteraceae bacterium
GACGAGGCGACGTCGAGCCTCGACTCCGAGAGCGAGGCGCTGGTGCAGGAGGCGACCGAGCGGCTGATGCTGGGCCGCACGGTGATCGTGATCGCCCACCGCCTGTCCACCGTGGTCTCGCTCGACCGCATCCTGGTGTTCGCGGGCGGCCAGCTGGTCGAGGACGGCCCGCACGACGCCCTGCTGCACCATCCGGACGGGCTCTACCGCCGCCTGTTCGACCGGCAGGCGCTGGGGCTGGCGGCCGAGTGATGGGGCTTGACCGTGGCCGGACGGCCGCGGTCTGCTGACCGCACCCCATCCGTGAGCGCCCGCCATGCCGATGTCGACCCGTTCCCCGATCCTCCCCGCCGTGATCCTCGGCCTTGCCGCGTTCGGGGCAGGGACCCCGGTCCAGGCAGCCAAGATGGCCAAGAGCGCCGACATCACCGGCAGCTTCGTCGCCGAGCACGGCACCGCGGCCCACCCGACCGGCGACGTCACCGGCCACTACGACGTCCCGACCGGCGTGCTGACCTACACCGTCACCTACGCCGGCCTGACCGGCCCGGTGATCGCGGCCCACATCCATGGCCCGACCTCGCCGACGCGGCAGGACGCCCCGGTGGTGCAACCGATCCTTGGACCGTATGCCAGCCCGATCTCGGGTAAGGTGACGCTGACGCCCAAGCAGGCCAAGGACCTCGGCGAGGGCGAGCTCTACGTGAACCTGCACACCACCGCCTCGCCGGAGGGCGAGGCACGGGCGAAGCTGACCGAGGCAGGCGGGTAGGATAAGGAGCAGGTTGTGGAACACCTCCCCTATCGAGTATTCTCGCCGCAATGAGTGCTTTGAATTACAGCACTGACTTGAGCTACCGCGATAGGATCCGTGATGAGATCAGGCGCGTGTCAGCTGATTTCCCGGACAGGCAAGACTGGCGTCATAGAAGCCTCTCGAAATCTCAGCGTATATGAATATTCCGTCGACAAGGTATGGCCTGAGCTAGCGGTCGTGTTGCTGACCTTCGTGGCGATAGACAGCCAAACTGATGCGTTGCCGATCGGTCGTCTACGGGCGATGTGGCACCCGTCCACTGCCCATCTTGAGGACCAAAAGATCCGGCAAGCTGAGGAGCATTATCGCCCTTGGGCTTTGGAAGCGTTCAATGAAGTTGATCGTCTCACAGCGTTATAAAAACTTCCTCGTCCAACTCCCACTGATGCGCGCCTTCCGTACTGTCCAACCGCAGGTACCTGTAGGCTAAAGAGGCTATCCGAAACCAACTTGCTGAACCCGACTCATTGCCGCGGCGCGCTGGTGTGGCGTGATCTGTCCGGCTAGTAGCTTCAGCGCCGTCTCAGATGAGAACCGGGCGACCGCCCAATCGCTGACCAGGAACCGCGCTTTGTCCTGCTTGCCAGCCCACAATCGTGCGTGGGCGGTCATGGTCTCGTTGGAAAACGCGACCACGATCGGCGATATGTCCAGGGTCTGCATTTGGTAGGGATTACCGTCCCGCATGGACCGCACAAGATCGACGGTATCCTGCACTCATGACGGTATGGTCGCGGTGAGCGTCCGGAGCATGGCCACGTCGACCCACCTGCAGGATGTCGGGCTCCTGGTCAGCCGGGCAACCGGCTTGCCTTACCGGCTGATCTCGATCGCCGCCTTGACCCAGTCGAGAAGTTCGTTCAGGCAAGCCTCGGCATCGGTGAGACTGACGAAGTCCATGTCAATCTCTTGGACATAGAGTTGATCACTTTGACGAACGGTGATGTCCATACGGCAAACTGCGGCTTCTGAGCTTCAGATCTGCTGGAGCCAGCCCAAGCGGATGAGCGTTCCAGCATCCTTGGATCATTGGTTCCCGTTTTTGACTTAACGTTTCCGCAATCCCGGTCCAGCAACATGACCCCGGTTTAGGCGGACCGGCCTGGGACGGTGGTGCGAATTTGTCCCGCCGATCACCGCGAATGTCGATTTGGATCGTCCGGGAGTCCCGAGATGTCTTACTGCCCACCCAACCGGCTCGGTCCGCTGGCCGACCGCCGCGGCGTGACAGCCCTTGAATATGGCCTGCTCGCGGCCCTCATCGCCGGCGCGATCGCGCTGCCCGTGGGGAGGCTCGGCGCCGAGTTATCTACGCTCGCCTCGCAGTTCGCCAGCTTCCTCGCATCGCATCAGCACTGAACCGGCGGCCGGCCATGCCACGGGATCCGCGGCCAGCCCTCCAGCCCCGATGATCGCGTTGCCGCCCGTCGTCCGGTCCGGGCCCTACTCCGCGGGCGCCACCTCAGGCGCCAGCATCGGCCCGAGCGGCCTCCCGCCGAACAGGTGCACGTGGAGGTGCGGCACCTCCTGGCCGCCGTGCGCGCCCACGTTGCTCAGCAGCCGGTAGCCCGGCGCCTCCAGCCCGAGCTGCCGCGCGACCAGGCCCACCGCGCGGACGAAGCCGGCGATCTCGGCCTCCAACGCCTGGGCCGCGAAGTCCGCGAACGACACGTAGGCGCCCTTCGGGATCACCAGCACGTGCACCGGCGCGCGCGGCGCGATGTCGTGGAACGCAAGCGCGTAAGCGTCCTCGTACACACGCTCGCACGGGATCTCGCCTCGCAGGATGCGGGCGAAGATGTTGCCGTCGTCGTAGGGGCCGAGCCCATCCACGCTCATCGTTCCGCCTCCCCATCCACGACCGCCGCGGGTGCCGCGGGCAGGCCCCGCGACGCCTTCTCGGCGATGCCGCTGGTGCCCTGCCGGCGCTGCAGCTCGGACCACACCGCGTCCGGCTGCAGCCCGGCATCCACCCACAGCACGATCAGGTGGTAGAGCACGTCGGCGCTTTCGCCGACCAGCTTGGCGTTGTTGCCGCTCACCGCCTCGATCAGGCATTCCACCGCCTCCTCGCCGAACTTCTGCGCGACCTTGGCGGTGCCGCGCGACAGCAGGCGGGCGGAATGGCTGATGGTCGGGTCGGCATCGCGGCGGGACGTCACCACCTCGAACAGCCGGTCCAGCACGGCGGCGGTGGCGCGCGACAGGTCGGCCGGCGGACGCGTCCGCGCCTTGCGCACGGCGCCCTTCTTGGCGGCGGCCTTGCCCGGCGCCGCCTTCTTCTTCGACGGCGGGCGCTTCTTGGGTGCGACCACGGCGGCCTTGGGCGACCCGGCCTTCTTGGCCGTCTTGACCTGCTTACCCGGTCGCTTCGGCGACTTGGTCATGGCCCCCCGTCTCCGTCGAATGGCCCATCGAATGAACCGTCGGCCACCTCGGCGATCGGCCGCACCGGCTGCCCGGCCGCGTGCAGCGCCCGCTTCACGTCGGCGACCGTCCTCTGGCCGAAGTGGAACACGCTGGCGGCGAGCAGGGCGGAGGCGCCCGCCTCCGCGCCCTCGACGAAGTGCCGCAGCTCGCCCACGCCCCCCGACGCCACCACCGGTACGGGGACGGCGCCGCACACCGCGCGCAGCAGCGCCAGGTCGAAGCCGCTGCGGGTGCCGTCGCGGTCCATGCTGGTGAGCAGGATCTCGCCGGCGCCGTTCTCCGCCATCTGCCGGCACCACGCCACCGCGTCCAGGCCGGTCGGCGTGCGGCCGCCATGGGTGAACACCTCCCAGCCGCCGCGCCCAGCGGCGCGCGCGTCCACCGCCGCCACCACGCACTGGCTGCCGAACCGCGTCGCCGCCTCCGCCACCAGCTCCGGGCGCGCCACCGCGGCCGAGTTGATCGCGCACTTGTCGGCGCCGGCCAGCAGCAGCCGGCGGATGTCGTCCGCCGTGCGCACGCCGCCGCCCACGGTCAGCGGCAGGAAGATCCGCTCGGCCGTGCGCGCCACCACGTCCAGGATGGTGTCGCGCCGCTCGTGGCTGGCGGTGATGTCCAGGAAGGTGAGCTCGTCCGCGCCGGCCGCGTCGTAGACCGCCGCCTGCAGCACGGGATCCCCGGCATCGCGCAGCGACACGAAGTTCACGCCCTTCACCACCCGCCCGTCCCTGACGTCCAGACAGGGGATCACGCGCAGCTTCAGCATGGGGGCAGCTTCAGCATGGCGGTGGGGGGTTCGCGGTCACGCCAGCGCCGCCAGCGCGTCCCGCACCGCGATGCGGCCGTCATACAGCGCGCGCCCGACGATCACGCCCTCGATCCCCGGGTGCCGTGCCGCGGCCGCCTTCAGCGCGTGGAGGTGCCCGACCTCGCCGACGCCGCCGCTGGCCACCACCGGCGTGGACAGCCGGGCGGACAGCGCGCAGGTCTGCTCGATGTCGAGTCCGGTCAGCATGCCGTCGCGGGCGATCTCGGTGAACACGATCGCGGCCACCCCGGCATCCTCCATGCGGAGCGCCAACTCGATCGCCGACAGCTCCGACACCTCCGCCC
>CAXUBN010000242.1:0-4355 GCA_964249255.1 uncultured Acetobacteraceae bacterium
GTTCCAAGGGCCGTGGCCCTTGGAACCCTAATGATTGGAGTCCAGAGGCTCAGCCTCTGGCGGGGTCCAGGGGCGTCGTGCCGAAGGCACGCTGTCGCGTGACGCCCCTGGCCTTCAGATCAGGCACAACGCCAGCAGCTCGCGCCGCATCCGCGGCGGCAGCTCGTCCCCGGTCGTCACGCGGTTGCCGAGGTCGGCCGGGGCGTCGGCCGGCGTGAGGTAGCGCCAGCCCTGGAACGGCCGCACCGCGCGCGGCGTCACCGGGACGATCGGCGGATGCAGGATCACCGCGGTGCACACCGTGCCGTCGCCGCGCTGGTCCGGCACGATGTCGCGGACCTGCTGCCGGCACAGCAGCATCCCCGCCGTCACCCAGTAGACCGAGCCGCCGTCCAGCACCGCCTCCGCCTGGCGCGGGAAGTTGCGGGTCCAGAAGAACGGCTGGCCGCCGTGCGCGCCGGTGTCGCGGGCGCGGCGCGCCTGCTGGGCGGCGATCGCCTCGGGCGCCGGGGCGCCCACCGCCAGCTTGACCAGGTTCAGCATCGCTACCAGGACACGTCCCTGTTGCCGTGGCTGACGAAGGCGACGCCGCCGCGGCCGCGCCGGGCCGCTAGCATGTCGGCGATTCCCCGCGTGCTGGCGGCGACGTCGAGCGGGGCCTGCGCGCCGCCCATGTCGGTGCGGACCCAGCCGGGATCGACCGCCAGCACCGTGCGGTTGGTCTCGCCGTGACGCGCCGCGAACGAGCGCAGCATCGTGTTGAGTGCGGCCTTGCTGGCGCGGTACGCGTCCCAGCCGCCGCTGGTGTTGCCGGACACGCTGCCCAGGCCCGAGCTCATCACGGCGATCGTGCCGCCCGTCGGCACCAGGGGTTCCAGCCGCTCCAGCACCCGCATCGGCGCCAGGGCGTTGGTGTGCATCACGTGGTCGAACGCCGCGTCCGTCATGGCGGCCGCGGTCTGCGCCGGGTCGTGCGCCACGCCGGCGTTCACGAACAGCAGGTCGAGGCTCGTGCCGGCGAGCCGCTCGGCCAGCGTGGCGATCCCCGCCGGCTCGGTGATGTCGAGCGTCTCGATCCGCAGCCGCCCGTCCGTCCCGCCGCCGATCGCGTCCAGCGCCGCCGAGGGCGTCCGCACGGTGGCGATCACGTGCCAGCCGCGTTCCAGGTGCCGCTCCACCAGCCCGAGCCCGAGCCCGCGCGACGCGCCGACGATCAAGACGGTTCCGGTCTCGCCCATGCTGGTCCCCTCACTGCCGGCGGGCGGGCGGCACGAACTGCGCGGCCCGCACGAAGCCGTCCACGAAGCGCCCGGTGTCGATCGCCTGCACGATCGTGACCGGACGCAGCCCCATGCCCTTCGGCGCCAGGGCGGCGCTCCATACATGGGCGTGGCCGTAATCCACGCCATCGTCGAGATCGACGTCCATCATGGCCTCGACCGACCGCGTCACCAGGGACGGGTCCGCCGCCACGGCGCCGGCCATCTCGTCCCACAGCGGCAACGGCGCGAAGTAGCGGGCCAGGTAGGCGGTGAGCGGCGTGTGCGCGGCGGCGATCCGGTCCATCAGCGCGTGCGTCATGGTCACGGCGTCCGCCACGTTGCCGAGCGAGACGATCCGCGGCCAGTCGGCGGTCAGCACCACGTGCGCCGCCTCCGGATCGAAGACGAGGTTGAAGTCCGAGGCCCAGTCGGCGTTGCCGGTCGCGGCCATCATGTTGCGGTCGAGCAGGCCGCCCATGAACACCAGCTGCCTGGCGGTGGCGGCGAAGCTCGGGTCGAGCCGGATCGCCAGGGCGAGGTTGGTCATCGGCCCGGCCTCGACGATCGTGACCTGGTGCGGATGGGCGTGCACCTGCCGGATCAGGAACAGCGCCGCCGGCTCCGCGACCGCATGCGCGTGCGGCATGCCCTCGGGGAGCGGCCCCGGCGCCGGCTCGCGGTCGGGCGTGCCGTCGATGGAGCCGGTGCCGCCCCAGGCGCCCTTCCACGGGATCGGGCCGAAGCGGCGTTCCCAGTCCCGCATGCGGCCGACGCTGTTGACCAGCGGATAGGCCGCGCCGTCCGCCACCGGCACGTCCGGCCGGCCGGCGATCTCGAGGAAACGCAGCAGGTGCAGCGCCTCCGCGTTCTCCCAGCCGTCGCCGGTGGCCACGGTCAGGCCCAGCAGCCGGACCGAGGGGGTGGCCAGCAGCGGCAGCACCGACTGCAGGTCCGAGCCGCCGGGGCCCAGGAAGTCGTTGTCCTCGATGATCAGGTTCGATCCCGGGTCGGATGCCTGGCCCGGCCCGGCCGCCCATGCGGCGGGTGCCGCCAGCATCAGCAGCACCGGGCCGATCAGCAGGCGCCGCATCGTGCCGCCTCAGCCACGCAGCACGGCGATCCCCAGCCGGAAGATCGCGACGATGATCGCGACCAGCACCAGCGCGATGCAGATGCCGACCACCCAGTCGCGAGGCGACAGCGGCCGTTCCCGTTCACCGGACACGGCAGTAGCTCAGCAGCGCATGGCAGTTGGCGAGCGTGATCACGAGCAGCATGGCCGCCAGCGCGACGGCGACCAGGCGGTCGCGCCCCGACAGCGGCGGCTCCGCGTCCGGTTCGGACGGCTTCCACTCGGGCGGTGCGTGCAGGCTGTCGAACGGCATGCTGGTCTTCCGCGCTTGACCTGCCGCCACCGTGGCGGACCGGGGGTCCGGTCGGGCGCCGTCCAATGTGCCCGCCCGCGTGGGAAAGTCCAGCCTCGCCCGTCCGCATGTCCGGGGGCGGGGCGCACGACGTGCGTCCCTGGTGCCGGGGCTCGGGCGGGCCTGCCGCGAACCCTGACGCATCGTCCCGGAGGCGGCGCGAGCCGGATCGACGGCCCGACGTTGGCCTTCGTCGGGCCCTGGCGCCGAGCCGTCCCCGGTCGTCGAACGCGCTGCAATATGCCCCCGACGCGGTGAGGCGGGTGCCGTTCCACCGCCTCGACGACATTGGGCCGGCTTGGCGCGATCCCCGCATCAGATCGCGTTTCCGTCAAGGCGGATCGACAACGCGCCCGTTGCCGATGGCACTTACGGCGTTCATGGTGCCGCCGTGCATGCCACTCCGCTCATGGATGCGCCGCCAGTGCCGACGACGCGCACGGCGCGCAACGTCGAGCTGGATCATCTGCGTGCCTATGCCGTGATCATGGTCGTGGCGCTCCACCTGATGCTGCTGCTGGCACCGGGCACGCGCGTCGCCGCCGTCCTGCTCGGCACGACCAACCTCGGCAGCGGCGTCGACCTGTTCTTCGCCATCTCCGGGTTCGTGATCGCGGGAACGCTCGGGGCGCTCTGGACGCTGGCACCGTCGCAGCCGGTGCCGCCAGGCGTCATCGGGGACTTCTTCGTGCGTCGGTTCTGGCGCCTTTGGCCGGCCTCCACCCTTTGGATCAGCTACTGCCTGCTGGCCGCCTCGATCTGGTCGGGCAGGGATGGCTGGCCGCCGGTTGGGCAGGTGGCCTGGCAATGGGTGACGGCCGTGGTGCCCGTGTTCGAGCTGCGGGAGTTCATCCGTCCCACATGGCTCGGCTACTACTGGACGCTATCGGTGGAATGGCAGTTCTACGCCGTCTTCCCCTTCCTGCTGGTGTGGCTCCGCTCGGGCAGAACGCGCGCGGCGGCGCTGGCCGTGCTGTTCGCGCTCAGCATCTACGTCAACCTGATCTCGTTCATGCTGCGCTTCTCGGGGATCATCGGCGGCGTCGCCGTCCATGCGCTGCGTCGGGACGGGCGGGCGGCCGCGCCGGGTCCGACGACCGCGCACCGCTGGGTCTTCCAGGGGCTGACCCCGCTGCTGCTGGTCGTCCTCGTCACGGTGCCGCAGCTCGGCCGCACGCCGCTGATCGGCCAACCCGTCCGCACCCTGCTGTGCGCCCTCCTGGTCGGCATGGCCGCCGCGGAGCGCGGGCTGACCGGCGATTGCGGCATGCCGCGCCTGCTGACCTGGATCGGGCTGCGCTCCTACTCGCTCTACCTGTGCCACATCCCGGTGGCGTTGACCCTGCTGTGCGTGGTGGACCGGCTGCGGGGCGGCCGCGTCGTGCCGGACACCGGACTGTCGCTGTCGCTGATCGGGGCGGCGGCGGCGATCGCCCTGGTGCTGGCCGACCTCACCTACCGCCACGTCGAGCTGCCGCTGCAGCGGCGGTACCGGCCCGTCCCATCCGCGCGACCCGCGACGTGAACGTCCACCGGGGGTCAGGCCGACCCTTGCCTCCTATCCGACCCGCCTGTATGACGCCCCCCAGCCGGAGTGTAGCTCAGCCTGGTAGAGCACTGTGTTCGGGACGCAGGGGCCGGAGGTTCGAATCCTCTCACTCCGACCAGC
>CAXUBN010000243.1:0-1260 GCA_964249255.1 uncultured Acetobacteraceae bacterium
TAACAGCTGTGAGCGCCCGCGTCTAGGGCAGCGCGCTGCGCGCCGCCGCGGCGGCGGTGGCGCCCGACTCCTTGCGCGCCGCCGCGACCGCCAGCACCGCCAGCCGGCCATCGGGCGAGAAGCGGGGCGTTTGCAGCGTGCCGTCGAAGGACAACAGGGCAGACACGTTGCGTCCGTCGGCGTCGGCACGCTCGATCTGCCAGTGCGGCGGCCTGTGCGGCGGCTTGGCGGTCGCCGCGGAACCGGCGCCGCTGCCGGTCCGGTCCTGCAGCAGGAACACCAGGCTGCGCCCGTCCGGGGAGAAGGCGGGCTCGGCCGGCTTGCAGTCGGCGACGTCGCCGCACGGCAGCGCCACGACCGACGGCGTGCCGGTGGCGGTGTCGCGCACCACCAGCCGCATCACCCGTTGCGCCGCCGGATCCGCTGGCTCGTCCGCCTCGATCGCGGCGATCCGCGCCCCGTCCGGCGATACCGTCACCGCGCCGAACGAGTGCACCAGGTTGGGTGCCGCCGCCTCCCCGGCGACGGCCTGACCACTCCCCGACAGCGCCAGCAGGCAGGGCAGGGCGGCGCTTAAGGCGGTGCCCAGGGCGGTGCCCAGAGAGGTGCGCCGGGCGGCGTGCCGGGTGCGGCGTCGGTGCATCAGGGTGTCCCGTCCGGTGGGCCCCGATCATGCCGCACGATCGGCGGACCGGTCCAGGAACCGGCCCGCAGGGGGGAAGGTGCCGGTCAGTGCAGCGCGCCGATGGCGGCCGCGGTGAAGTCCCCGAGGGCGGCATGGTCGCCGGTGCGAATCTTGGCGACCCAGCGCGGGTCGCCCAGGATCGCGCGGCCGACGGCGATCAGGTCGAACTCGTCCCGTTCCATGCGGTGGATGAGCGTGTCCAGGCTGGACGGACTGGAGCTTTCGCCACCGAAGGAGCCCACGACGTCGCCGGACAGCCCGACCGAGCCCACGCTGATCGTGGCCGCCCCGGTAAGCCGCTTGGCCCAGCCGGCGAAGTTCAGCCCCTCCGCGCCGTCGATCTCCGGGAACTCGGCCTCCCAGAAGCGCCGCTGCGAGCAGTGCAGGATGTCCGCCCCCGCCTCCACCAGCGGCACGAGCCAGTCGGCCATGGCCTCCGGGGTCGGGGCCAGACGCGCCGCGTAGTCCTGCTGCTTCCACTGGCTCACGCGCAGGATGACCGGATAGCCGGGTCCGACCGCACGGCGGATCGCCTCCACTACCTCGGCTGCGAAGCGTGCCCGCTCGCGCAGGGT
>CAXUBN010000243.1:1270-4354 GCA_964249255.1 uncultured Acetobacteraceae bacterium
CAACTGGTCGATCAGGTAGCCGTGCGCGCCGTGGATCTCCACCGCGGCGAAGCCCAGCCGCCGTGCATCGGCGGCGGCGCGGCCGAACGCGTCGACCGCATCGGCGATCGCCGCGTCGTCCATCGCCTCGCCGCGCGGCTGGCCCGGCGCCAGCAGGCCGGACGGGCTTTCCACCGGCACGGCCGGGGTCCAGTCGGTCCCGGGGGCAACGGTCGAGCCGGTGTGCCAGAGCTGCGGCCCCATGCGGCCGCCGGCGGCGTGCACGCCGTCGATCACGCGCGCCCAGCCGGCCAGCGCCGCCTCGCCGTGGAAGAACGGGATGCCCGGATGGTTGCGGGAGGCCGGGCGGTCCACCACCGTGCCCTCGGACAGGATCAGCCCGACCTCGTTCTCGGCCCGGCGGCGGTAATAGGCGGCGACATCCTCGCCCGGCACGCCGTCCGGGGCGAAGCAGCGCGTCATCGGCGCCATGACGATCCGGTTCCTGAGCTCGAGCGATCCGAGCCGGAACGGTCGGAACAGGGCGTCGGCGTGCGGTGCGGGCATGATACGGAGCTCCATCGGGACGGGATGGAGGTATCGATCTAATACCTGGTATTCAATCAGGCACCGTTCTGCTACCAGGTGTCGGAAGGGAAACCGCATGGCCGCCTGTGATCCGATCGACGTCAACTGCCCGCACCGCGTGCTGCTGGACCAGATCACCGACCGGTGGTCGGTCATGGTGCTGACGGCGCTGGAGGATGGGCCGATGCGGTTCAACGCGCTGAAGCGGCACCTGGCCGGCATCACGCAGAAGTCGCTGACGCAGGCGCTGCGGCGCCTGGAACGGAACGGGCTCGTGGCGCGCCGGGTGACGGACGCCCCGCTCAGCGTCGAGTACCGGATCACGCCGCTCGGTGTCAGCACGTTGGCACCGGTGCTGGCCCTCTACGCCTGGACCGTGGACCGGCTGGCCGAGGTCGAGCGGGCGCGGCAGCTGTTCGACGGGCGCGCGGACGGTCGGCTGGCCCCGGGGAACGGGTATGAGAACGGGGCCGGTCCGGACTGAGGCGGCCCGGCCCGGACCATCCCCCCGCGTCCGGTGCTTCCGTCAATCGGAGCCCGCGTTGTCGCGGCCGGGGCCGGGGGCCAGTTTAGGGCTCATGACCACCCGCACCATCCTCTGCCTCCGCCATGGCCAGTCGACCGCCAACGTCGCCTGGGACGAGACCGGGCTCGACCCGGGCCTGCCCGACGCGCGCCTGACGCCCGAGGGCGAGCGACAGGTCCGGGAGGCCAGGGAGCTCCTGCGCGACAGGCCGATCGAGCTGGTGGTGACCACGCCGCTCACCCGGGCGCTGCAAACCGCGCTCGGCGTCTTCGGCGACCATCCGTCGCGGCCGCGCGTCGTGGTGGAGGCGCTGCATCGCGAGCGGCTGGAAAGCGGCGGCGACGTCGGCCGGGCGCCGGCCCACCTGGTCGCCGACTACCCGACGCTGGAGCTCGGGCACCTGCCGGAGGTGTGGTGGCACGTGGGCGGCGAGCCCGGCCCGCTGGGCTTCGCGGTGGAGCCCCTGGACACCGTGCTGGAGCGGGTGCGGCTGTTCCGCCTGTTCCTGAGCGAGCGGCCGGAGCGCCACGTCGCCGTCGTCGGGCACGGCACCTTCTTCTTCCACCTCACCGGCATCTTCCTGCCGAACTGCGGCACCACCGACCTGGAGCTCTGATCGCGGTCATGCGGCGGGCCGGAGGACCTTGCGCATGAGCAGGTGGGGGATGGTCTTCAGGGTGAACGGCGGGCCCTCGGCGGCGTAGCCGAGCCGGCCATAGAAGCTCGCCGCGGTCTGCCGGGCGGATAGCCGCACCCGCGCGGTGCCGGCCGACAGCAGCAGGCGCTCGCCCTCCGCCACCAGCTGGCTGCCCAACCCGCGCCGCTCGTAACCGGGCCGGATCGCCATCTGCCGCAGCGTCGCCTCGTCACCCCCCGCGATCAGCAGCAGCGTGCCCGCCAGCGCGCCGTCCCGCCACAGCGCCAGGTGGACTTGGTCCGCCTCCGCCTCCAGCTCGGCCGGGCTGAAGGCGAGCCCCAGCGGCGCCCGCAGCACCGCGTGACGCAGCGCCACCATCTCCCGCCACCCATGGCCGCCAAACGCTTCCCGTGTGATCATGATCTGACGACTGGTTTCCAAAGGCTCAGCCTTTGGCGGGGTCCAGGGGCAGCGCCCCTGGCCGCGTGAGGCAGGAAAACACCATGCGCTACGCCATTCTGATCGTGCTCCTGGTGCTGGTCCTCGGCGTGTTCGCGCTGGTCGCCCTGTTCAGCGGCATCGGCGACGTGCTGCGCCGGCGCCGCGGCACGGACCGCGACAGCTCGGTGATCGCCGACTCCGAGACTGAGTTCGAGCAGGATGTCGGCCGGCCGCCGCCGGGCCCGTAGCGGTCGCGGTTCAGCCAGGGATCAGGGGAACCAGCAGGCTCATCAGGTAGATGAACACGAACAGCCCGCCGATCAGCAGGACCAAGGGCATCCAGGGCTTCATGCGCGTCCTATCCCGGGCATCGACGTCGGTGATGCAGTAGCCCGGGACGCGCAGGCCGACAAACCGCTGCCCTACACCAGCGTCATCAGGCTGGCGTTGCCGCCCGCCGCCGTCGTGTTGATGCTGACGCTGCGCTCGTGCATCAGCCATTCCAGCGGCATGGTGGCGTTCTCCGCGTCGAGCCGGTGCAGCGGCACGATCGCGCCGTTCCCCGCCGCCAGCGCCACGGCCAGCGCCGGCAGCGAGGCGGCGTTGGCCAGCGCCGCCGCGTATCCCGCGCCGTTCGTCCCATCTTCCGCCGCGATGTCCGGAAGCGCCGCGATCGCCTGGGCCAGCATCGGCGCCGGTCCTTGTGGCAGCCGCACGACCGCCCGGTTGCCGGTGGCCAGCGCCGCGGTCGCCTGCAGCAGCAGGTCGGCCTCGTTGCCCGCCACGCACAGCACAGTACCGCGCGGCCGCAGCCCGTACAGGTTGCGCTCCCCGACCGGGCCCGGCAGCGTCCGCTCGGCGCCGAACGGGCTGCGGTCGATCAGCGCGCGGCAGGCCGGGACCATCGCATGAC
>CAXUBN010000244.1:0-4349 GCA_964249255.1 uncultured Acetobacteraceae bacterium
ACGAGGGCCTGGGCGGCGGAACGGGCGGGGCCGGACGGCAGGTAGCGGTCGCCGGCACGCTCCAGCTCGTCGTTGTCGGTGAGCGCGAAGATGTCGCGCACGCTGGCGATGCGGTCCTCGACGCCGCCCAGGCCCTCGTCGCGGCGGATGCGGGCGGCGGTCTCCCGCATGGCGGTGATGGAGGTGCGCACCAGGTGGTTGGCCCAGATCACGGTGGACACGCCGGCCTTGCGGAACACCGCGGCGGGCGTCGCGTGGTACATGGTGGGCACGATCACCACCGGGCAGCGGTCGCCCCAGCGCTCCATGAAGCCCAGGATCTCGTGCGCGGTGCGCTGCTTGGAATGGATCAGGACCGCGTCGGCGCCGGCGCGGTGGTACGCCTCGGCGCGGCGCAGCGCCTCGTCCATGGGATGGCCGGAGATCAGCGCCTCGGTGCGGGCCACGAGCTGGAAGTCGTCGTCGGTCTGGCTGTCCTTGGCGGCGCGGATGCGGCCGCAGAACTCGTCGGTGTCGGCCAGCGGCTGCGCCTCGCCGAGGAAGCTGTTGGTCTTGGGGAACAGCTTGTCCTCGAGGCACACCCCGGCGACGCCGCGGGCGCACAGCTTGGCGACCAGCCGGCGCACGTTGTTGAAGTTGCCGTAGCCGGTGTCGCCGTCCAGCAGGATCGGCAGGGACGTGGCGTCGGCCATGAATTCGACCTGCTCCAGCACCTGGGTCCAGGATGCCTCGTTGTTGTCGCGCAGGCCGAGCGAGGCGGACATCGCCAGCCCGGAACCCCAGATCCCGGCGAACCCGGCCTCGGCCACGATGCGGGCGGACAGGCCGTCATGCGCCTCCATCAGGAAGGACAGGTCGGGGCCCGACAACAGTGCCCGCAGGGCCGCGAAGCGCGAGGCGGGGCGCCGGGGGGCTTCCTGCCGGTCCGACAGGCTGGCCGTGGGGTGGGATACGCCGGATCCGAGCCCGTCGGGACCCTGGGTCCCCCGATATGCGCCCCCGCCGCGCGCCGCTTCAGCACCACACGCCAATTTGCGATGTCCTCTCAGGAGTGTCATGTAAACAACCATGTCCTGCAACATTCCGCATCGTTAGGCCATCCCCAAACCATGCCGGCCCGCGACCATGCCTGGGTTAGTCCCAGGGTCCTGATGCTCTGCGCCGGGCGCGGACGCAGGCTGGGGCCGGACGGATCGAACGGGCCCAAGGTGCTGCTCCGGTTCGGCGGCCATAGCCTGCTGGAGCGCCACCTCCGGCACCTGGAGGCGGCGGGAGCCGGCCCGGTGACGCTGGTGGTGGGCTATCGGCACGAGCTGATCGAGACGGAGCTCGAGCGGCTGGGCCGCACGGAGCAGGTGAGCCTGATCCGCAACCCGGACTGGCACGAGGGCAGCGTGGTGTCGCTCGACGCCGGCCGCGCGGTGCTGGACGGGGGCGGACCGGTGCTGCTCATGGACGGCGACGTGCTCTACGGCCGGGCGCTGCTGGACCGGTTGCTGGGCAGCGCCCATCCCGCGGCGCTGCTGCTGGACCGCCGGCCGCGCCCGGGCGACGAGCCGGTGCGGGTCTGCCTGGACGCGGCCGGCCGGATCGTCGACTTCGCCAAGCGCCCGGACGCGCCACACAGCAGCTACGGCGAGAGCGTCGGCTTCTTCCGCCTGTCCGGCGACATCGCCGGCAGCCTGGCGCTCCGCGCGCACGCGGCGGTGCATGGCGGCGGCCGCGATCTCGAGTACGAGGAGCCGATCCGGGCGCTGATCCGCGAGGATGCGGCCAGGGCATCGGAAATGGGCGCGCCGGGTGCGGACGGTGAAACGACGGGCAGGGAAACGACGGGCGGGGCGATGTTCGGCTGGGAGGACATCACCGGGCTGCCCTGGACGGAGATCGATGACATGGACGACGTCGCCAAGGCCGAACAACTGCTGCCCCTGATCGACGGGCCCTCGATCGACGGGCCCTCGATCCACGGAGCGGCGGCGTGAACGCGGTCTCGCCGCGCGACCGGGCGGGATATCCCGAGGCGGGAGTCGGCGGCCGGATGCCGACCGCCGACGAGACCGAGACCATGGGCCGCACCGGCACGCTGGTGGTGCGCGGCTTCTTCTCGGCCGCCGAGACCGACGCCCTGATCCGCTGGACCGGCGAGGTCGCGGACGCCCCCGAGGTGGCGGGCGGCCAGATGGTCTACCACGAGGACAGCCTGCTCGAGCCGGGCTGGCGCGTGGTGCAGCGGATCGAGGATTTCTGCCCCTACCACCCGGCCATGGACGCCCTGTCGCGCGGCGGCGCGCTCAGCCGCTGGCTCGACGCGCTGATGGGCGGCCCGACGGTGCTGTTCAAGGACAAGATCAACTTCAAGCATCCGGGCGGAGACGGCTTCAAGGCGCACCAGGACCAGGCGGCCGGCTGGACCGCCTTCGCGCCGCTGTTCGTCACCGCGCTGGTCACGGTCGATCCCGCCACGATCGCCAACGGCTGCCTGGAGATCGCCACCGCGCCGCGGCCCGATACCCTGGTCGGCGCGGAGTGGGCGCCGCTGCCGGAGGACGGGCTGGGCCTGGTGCCGGTGCCGACCGAGCCCGGCGACGTGATCTTCTTCGACAGCTACGTGGCGCACGCGTCCAAGCCGAACCTCACCGACCGGCAGCGCCGGGTGCTCTACCTCACCTACAACCTGCTGGAGCACGGCGACCACCGGCGCCGCTACTTCGCCGAGAAGCGCGCGGCCTTTCCGCCCGACATCGAGCGCAGGCCGGGCGAGAGCTACGTGTTCCGGGTCTGAACCCCGCCATTCCCCCGCGGGCGCTTCGTCGCGGGGTGTGGCCCGGTTGCGCTACCAAGCCGCGGCGCCAGCGGCTATCCATGCCGCGGTGCACGGGACGGGGGCTCATGGGATGCGGCAGGTGATCCGGGCGAGGCTGCTCGCGGGGCTGGCGCTGCTGGGCGCCGCGGGGCTGGCCGGCTGCGCCAAGCCGCCACCGCCCGGCGACCCCGAGGCCCTGGCCGACTTCCGCGCCACCAATGACCCGTTCGAGCCGACCAACCGGGTGTTCTTCAGCGTCAACGACACGCTGCTGACCTACGTGCTGACGCCGGTGGCGCGGGGCTACAACTACATCCCCGCCCCGGTGCGCACCGGCATCCACAACGTCCTGAACAACTTCGGCGCGCCGACGCAGTTCGCCAACGACGTGCTGGAAACCAAGCCGCGCCGCGCCGGCGACACCTTCGTGCGGTTCGTGATCAACTCCACCGCCGGCATCGGGGGCGTGTTCGACGTCGCCAAGCACGTCGGCTACCCGGACCATTCCGCCGAGGGCGCCACCACCCTGGCGCTGTGGGGTATCCCGGCCGGGCCCTACCTGTACCTGCCGTTCTTCGGGCCGTCCGGGGTGCGCGACGGTGTCGGGCGGGGCGTGGACAGCCTGGTCAATCCCTACACCTGGGCCACCTTCAACGGCGTCAACCACCTGGACGACATCGCCTTCGGGCTGTCGGCGATCGACGCGCTGGCGCCGCACATCGACGACCTCAGGAAGATCAACGAGCAGGCGCTCGACCCGTACGCGACGCAGCGCTCGCTCTACCGGCAGCTGCGGCAGTCCGACGTGAATGCGGTGCGCAACGACCGCCGCGCCACGGTGCCGGACTGGTATCCGCAACCGGCCGCCACGGTCGCCCAGACGCCACCGCCCGCCGACAGCGGCAACACCGGACGCGGCACGCTACCGCTCCCATCGGTCAGCCCCGGGGTAAGCAAGGAGGGGCTGCAAGGCAAGTAGCCGCCTCAGAGCCCGTTCGAGAACGGGGTGTGCCGAGTGAGAGTGCGCCGGCGCGACAGCGATGGCGCACGCCCGGCATGACTGTCGAGAACCGGAGCGGAGCGGCCTCCTGGCCGTGAGCACCGGAAGCGCAGACAGGCGCGTCGGATCGCCGGCACACCCCGTTCTCGAACGGGCTCTCAGCGGGGGCGGGATAGGGCGGCGAGCTGCACCGCCAGGAACTCCGCCTGCTGGCGGATGTCGGGTACCGCGGTCATCTCCCAGAAGGTGCCCTTGGTGACCGGTCCCACCGCGAACAGGCGGCGCGAGATGGCGCCGTCGCGGTCGAGCAGGGCGCAGTTGGCGGTCACGTCCAGCCCCAGGCACAGCGGGTCCGGCCGCACGGCGCCGCTGCGCAGCAATGCCCGCACCAGCGGATCGCGGATCCGGCTGTAATCGGCGTCGGGCCCGGCGCAGTTGATCACCCGGCCGACCTCGAGGGTTTCCTCCTGCTCCCGGAAGCGCGGTCGGAACGCCACCGTGATCGGCCCGTCCGGCTCCGGCTGGCGGTAGCCGCGGATGCGG
>CAXUBN010000245.1:0-4312 GCA_964249255.1 uncultured Acetobacteraceae bacterium
AGGCCGGACATGCCGTCGCCGGTGCGCACGCTGACGCCGAACCAGCCGGGCGGCGGCGCTGCCAGGTCGGTCTTGTTCCAGACCCGCAGGGCATCCGCCGCCGGAGCGTCGGACATCTCCCCGACCGTCCCGGGAGCCGCGAGATGCAGCACCAGATCGGCCTGTGCGGCATGGCGGAGGGCGCGCCTCACGCCCTCCGCCTCCAGCGGTTCGGCCGTGTGGCGCAGCCCGGCCGTGTCCACCAGCGTCACCGGCACCCCGCCCAGCACCAGCCGCACCTCGATCGCATCCCGCGTGGTGCCAGCCCGATCCGACACCATGGCGACCTCCCGGCCGGCCAGCCAGTTCACCAGGCTCGACTTGCCGACGTTGGGCGGTCCCACCACCGCCACGAGCACGCCGGACCGCACCCGTTGCGCGTGCTGCCCATCATTTAGGTGACCCTCCATCTCCGACAGCAGCCGGGCGATGCCGTCGCCAAGCCCGGCCTCGACCTCCGGCGGCAGGTCCTCATCGGGAAAGTCGATCAACGCCTCCTGGTGCGCCAGCAACCGGCGCAACCGGTCGCCCCAGCCGCCGTAGAGCCGGCTGAGCGCGCCGTCCGCCTGCAGCAGCGCCTGCCGCCGCTGCGCCTCGGTCTCCGCCTCGACCAGGTCGGCGATCGCCTCGGCCTCCAGCAGGTCGAGCTTGCCGTGCTCGAACGCTCGCCTGCTGAACTCGCCCGGTTCCGCCGGGCGGCCGCCCAGCCGCACCAGCGCCTCGGAGATGCCGTCCAGAACCGCCGGGCCAGCATGGAGGTGCAGCTCGGCGCAGTCCTCGCCGGTATGGCTGGCCGGTCCCGGGAACCACAGCACCAGCCCGTGATCCAACGGCTCGTCGGTGCCGGGTGCGTGCAGCCGCCGCAGCGACGCCCGGCGCGGCGTTGGCCGGCCACCGGCCAGGGCATCGAGCATGGGACCGCTGAGCGTACCGCTGATCCGCAGCACGGCGATCGCGGCCCGTCCGGACCCGGTGGCGCGGGCGAAGATCGTCGCCCGACTCCCGCTCACGGCTGGCCGGCCCGGCCGGTGCCGCTTGACAGGCTGGTGGCGCTGCCGTGGCATGCCGCCCATCCGGCCGATACGCCGGCTCCGGAGGCGGCCGTCCTTGCCACAACTGTCACTGCATTCCCCGCTGGGCGCGCTGACCCTGACCCAGGAAGAGGATGCCATCGTCGCCTTGGACTGGGGCTGGGCCTCCGAGCAGTGCCAGACCATCCTGCTGACCCAGGCGCGCGAACAGCTGGATGCCTTCTTCGACGGCACCCTGACCCGCTTCACCCTGCCGCTGGCCCCGGCCGGCGGCACCGTCTACCGGCATCGCGTCTGGTCGGCACTGGCCGCCATCCCGTGGGGCGAGACCCGCACCTACGGCGAGCTCGCCCGCATCGCCGGCGGCTCCGCCCGATCGATCGGCCAGGCCAACCGATGCAACCCGCTGCCGATCCTGATCCCATGTCATCGCGTGGTGGCGCATTCCCATCTCGGCGGGTTTTCCATGCAGGGCGGCCTGGACAGCAAGCGGTTCCTGCTCGACCTCGAGGCCACCTCGATGATGGGCCGCTCCGCATGACGGGGGCGGTTCGCGTCCATGGCTACGGCGGCCCCGAGGTCCTGATCTGGGAAGAGCTCCCCCGTCCGTCACCCGGCCAGCACGAGGTGCTGATCCGCCAGGAGGCGGTCGGCCTCAACTTCATCGACGTCTACTACCGCATCGGCCTCTACAAGCTGCCGACCCTGCCCGCCGTGATCGGCATGGAGGCAGCCGGGGTCGTTGAGGAGGTGGGCTCGGCCGTCACCCTGTGGAAGCCCGGCGACCGCGTCGCCTACCCGAGCCAGCTCGGCGCCTATGCCAGGCAGCGTGTCATCGCCGCCGATCAGGTGGTACGACTGCCCGACGCGCTCGATTTCCACACCGCCGCCGCCGTCATGCTGCGCGGCCTGACCGTGCAGGCGCTGCTGCGCCAGGTGCACCGGCTGGAGGCCGGCCAGACGATCCTGGTGCATGCCGCCGCCGGCGGGGTCGGGCTGCTGCTGTGCCAGTGGGCCGCGCATCTCGGCGCCACCGTGATCGGCGTGGTCTCGACGGAACGCAAGGCCGGGCTCGCCCAGGCGCACGGGGCCGCGCACGTGATCGTGGGGCTGGACGACCTGCCGGCGAAGGTCAGGCGCATCACCGGCGGCGCGCTGGTGCCGGTGGTCTACGACAGCGTCGGCCGCGACAGCTTCACGGCTAGCCTGGACTGCCTGGCACCGCGCGGCCTCATGGTCAGCTACGGCAACGCGTCCGGCGAGGTCACGGGGGTGTCGCTAAGCCAACTGTCGCAGCGCGGCAGCCTGTATGTGACGCGACCGAAGATGATGACCTTCATCGCCAAGAGGTCGAGCCTGGAAACCGCGGCGGCGGAACTGTTCGACGTCCTGACCAGCGGCGCTGTGCGGGTCGAGATCGGCCAGAGCTTCCCGCTGAGCCAGGTGGCCGAGGCTCATCGCGCCCTGGAGGGACGCACCACCACCGGAAGCACGGTACTGATCCCGGACTAGGCGAGGCGAACGGGCTCGAATGGCCACCGCCCGGGGAGGGATCACATGCAGACACCGGTCGCGATCATCGGCGCGGGCCTCGGTGGCCTCGCCCTCGCACGCGTGCTCCACGTCCGGGGCATCCCGGTGACGGTCCACGAGGCGGAGGCGTCGGCGGACGCGCGTGGACAGGGCGGACAACTCGACATCCATCCGCACACCGGGCAGCGGGCGCTCGAGGCGGCCGGCCTGACCGACCGGTTCCGCGCGATCATCCACAAGGGGGGCGCGGCGTTGCGCGTGCTGGATCGGCACGGCGCGATGCTCCTCGACCAGCCCGATGACGGCATCGACGGGCGCCCCGAGGTGCTCCGGGGTGACCTGCGGCGGATCCTGCTCGACTCCCTGCCGGCAGGGACGATCCGGTGGGGAAGCAAGCTGGCCGAAATCATGCCCCTCGGTCACGGCCGGCATCGGCTGACGTTCGCCGATGGATCAATCGCCAACACCGACCTGCTGGTGGGTGCCGATGGTGCCTGGTCGAAGATCCGGCCGCTGCTGTCCGATGCGCGTCCCGCCTATGTCGGCACGTCGTTCATCGAGACCTACCTGCACGATGTCGACGGGCGGCACCCGGCGGCGGCCCGGGCGGTGGGCGGCGGCGCGCTGTTCGCCTTCACCCCGGGACAGGGCATCGTCGCGCACCGCGAGGCGGGAGACGTCCTCCACGCCTATGTCGAGCTGAACCGTCCCACCGAATGGTTTGCCGCCATCGACTTCACCGATCCCGCCGCGGCGACCGCCCGGATCGCCGCCGATTTCGCCGGATGGATGCCGGCGCTCACCGCGCTGATCACCGATGCCGACACCCCGCCGGTCCTGCGCATGATCCACGCCCTCCCGGACCGGCACCGGTGGGACCGCACGCCCGGGGTGACACTTCTCGGCGATGCCGCCCACCTGATGCCGCCGTCCGGCGAGGGTGCCAACCTGGCGATGTTCGATGGGGCAGAGCTGGGGCAGGCGATCGTGACGCATCCCGGCGACATCGAGGCGGCCCTCGCCGCCTACGAGGACACGTTGTTCCCGCGCAGCGAACGGGCCGCGGCGGACGCGCGCCTGGTCCTCGGGCTCTGCCTCGATGATCGGGCACCCCACGGCCTCATCGACTTCCTCACCGGTGCCGACAACGGCAGGTCTTGAACCAGCCGCTTCGTCCGCGACCGGTCAGGTGTTCATCGCGTCGAAGAAATCCTGGTTGGTCTTGCTGTACTTCAGCTTGTCGAGCAGGAAATCCATCGCGTCCATGGTGCCCATCGGCCCCAGGATGCGCCGCAACACCCACATCTTCGACAACGCGCCCTTCTCGACCAGCAGCTCCTCCTTGCGGGTACCGCTCTTGGTGACGTCGATCGCGGGGAAGGTGCGTTTGTCGGACAGCTTGCGGTCGAGGATCAGCTCCGAGTTGCCGGTGCCCTTGAACTCCTCGAAGATCACCTCGTCCATGCGCGAGCCGGTGTCGATCAGCGCGGTGGCGATGATGGTGAGCGAGCCGCCCTCCTCGATGTTGCGGGCGGCACCGAAGAACCGCTTCGGTCGCTGCAGCGCGTTGGCATCGACGCCGCCGGTCAGCACCTTGCCGGATGACGGCACCACCGTGTTGTAGGCGCGCGCCAGGCGCGTGATGCTGTCCAGTAGGATCACCACGTCGCGCTTGTGCTCGACCAGCCGCTTGGCCTTCTCCAGCACCA
>CAXUBN010000246.1:0-4075 GCA_964249255.1 uncultured Acetobacteraceae bacterium
GGCTCGAAACGCTGGCGGGGCTGCGCGACCTGGGCGTCCGCGCGGCGCTGCTGGAGGCCGAGCTCGGGCACGAGGACGAGGTGGCGCGGCTGGTGGACCGGGCCGCCGACGCGGTCGGGCCGCTGGGCGTGCTGGTGAACAACGCCAGCACGTTCGAGCGCGACGAATGGCACGACGCCGACCGCGCGTCCTGGGACCGGCACATGGAGCCCAACCTGCGGGCGCCGTTCCGGCTGATGCAGGACTTCGCGCGGCGGCTGCCGGAGGCGGCGGAGGGCATGGTGCTGAACATGCTGGACCAGCGGGTGTGGTCGCCGACGCCGCACTTCGTGTCCTACACGGCGTCCAAGGCGGCGCTTTGGGCGCTGACGCAATCGATGGCGCTGGCGCTGGCACCGCGCCGGATCCGGGTCAACGCGATCGGGCCGGGGCCGGCACTGCCGAGCGCGCGGCAGGACGAGGCGCAGTTTCGCAGGCAGTGCGCCGCGGTGCCGCTGGGGCGCGGCACCAGCCCGGGCGAGGTGGCGCGGGCCGCGCTGGGTCTGCTGTGCCTGCCGTCGGTGACCGGGCAGATGCTGGCGCTGGATGGCGGCCAGCACCTGCAATGGCAGTCCGGCGCGTCAGCGAGCGCATCCGACGAATGAGTGTGCTGCCCCCCTGGCCCGAGCAGCCGCCGCTACGCCACCTGTTCCTGCGCGACATGGTGGTGGACGCGCGGATCGGCGTGTATCCGCACGAGGAAGGGGTGACGCAGCGGGTGCGGGTCAACGTCGACCTGGGCGTGCGGGACGAGCCGGGCCTCGCCGTGGGGCGCGACGAGCTCGGCCGCACCGTGTCCTACGAGCGGGTGGTGCAGATGGTGCGCCGGCTGGTCGCCGCCGGGCACGTGCGGCTGGTGGAAACCCTGGCCGAGCGGATCGCCGCCGGCGTGCTGGCGGAGGAGCGCGTCCGGGTGGTGCGGGTCCGGGTGGAGAAGCTCGACGTGTTCGCCGAGCTGGACGCGGTGGGGGTCGAGATCGAGCGGCGGCAGCCGTAGGCGGCCCCCGGGTCGAACCCGATCAGCCGGGGTGTTCCCCCGTTGCCGCCATCACGCCGGTTCGTATTGCCCGTCCGTCACCTGCTCCATCCAGGTCACGGGCGAGCCGTCCTGCTTCTCCTGGACCGCGATGTGGCTCATGGCCGTGGTCGGCGCAGCGCCATGCCAGTGCTTCTCGCCCGGCGGGAACCACACCACGTCGCCCGGCCGGATCTCCTCGATCGGGCCGCCCTCGCGCTGCGCCCGACCGCAGCCGGCGGTGACGATCAGCGTTTGTCCCAGAGGATGGGCGTGCCAGGCCGTACGCGCGCCGGGCTCGAAGGTGACGAGCGTCATTGCCACGCGAGCCGGCTCAGGCGGCGCGTTCAACGGGTCGAGGCGAACCGTGCCGGTGAAGTACTCGGCCGGCCCGCGGCCGGATGGTTGCGAACCCGTTCGCTTGATTTCCATTGCCGATCTCCTTCTCTAAGCCTGTCTGGGAATGGGCCGTGCCGGCGATTCGATGCGCGCGCCTGTGCTTTCGGCGCTCACGGCCAGGAGGCCGCTTCAGTCGGTTCTCGATGGACGCGCCGGGCGCGCCGCGCCGCTGCCGCTGGACATACCCCGTTCTCGAACAGGCTCTCAGGGAAAGGCAGAGCGGCCAGGAAAGCCTTCGTTCTCCCAGATCCCCGCTTCCCAATGGGACGCGACATGCCATTGGCTGGCGACGAGACGGTAGACGGAGTAGGTGGTGACGAAGTTCGCGTCCGCGCCGACGGGCCGGCAGGAGACGAGCTCGATCTCGTCGCCGGCGCCGTCCCGGGCCGGCAACACCGTCCAGGCCGTCTTGAGGGTATCGGCGAGGTCGATCCCGGTTGGCGTGCCGTCGGCGGCGATCGCCCGCTCGGGAGCCAGCCGGTGCAGCGACGGCAGCAGCAGGGTGGTGCCGGGGCCGGCATAGCTGCCCATGCCGACGCTGCGGTCGACGGTCAGCATGACGCCGGGTGCCGGCAGGCCGCGGAGCGGTGCCGGCCAGACGATCGCCTGCGGCTCGTCCAGGGTCTTCTCCTCCAGAACGGTGCCTGCGCCATCCAGGAGGCGCAGGCGGGCCGGACGCAGCGGATGCGCCTTGAACGCGGCCGACAATGGGCTGCCGGGAGGCAGCACGAAGCCGGGATCGTCCGCGACGCCCCACATCTGGTGGCGCAACGCCGGCGTGACCCGCTCGTCCTCCAGCACCTCGAGGGCGCCGCCACCGGATGAGCCGGTCGCCACGTGCTCCGTGCGGCGGTAGCCGTCCCGGCTGGCCGGCGCCGGATCGGCCAGCGGCTGGAAGTCGATGTTGGCGACCACCACCGGCGCGGCCGGATCTCCCGTCGTCACCACCGAGGTGTTGTGGTGCCGTGTCTGCACGAGGACGGCGTGGCCTAGCGTGACGTCGCCGCAGCCGCCTTGCCGGGCGACGGCCAGGTCCTGCGGACGGGGCGATGCCCCATGGGTCCGGCTGTCGCCGCTCGGCAGGGTCAGGCTTGCGAGCGCCGCGGCCGAGGCGCACATCACCCCGGGACGGATCGCAACCAAGTCGGTGCCGGCGTCATTGGCCGGGGCGTCCCCTGGGGCGTCCCCGAGGACGGGCAGGGCGGCGCCGACCAGCATGGCGCCCACCAGCATGGCGCCGACCAGCACGGGGGCAATCGGCATTCCGGCGATCGGCCGCATGGAAGCCTCCGGGTGGCGGGATCGGCCTGACGAGGGACGACGCATCATGCACATGAACAAGCTCGGCCGCACCGGCCTTTTCGTGTCGGAGCTGTGCCTCGGCACCATGACGTTCGGCGGCGGCGAGGGGATGTGGCGGCAGATCGGGGCGCTGGGCCAGGACGAGGCGGAGCGGCTGGTTGGCCGCGCGATCGATGCCGGCATCAACCTCTTCGACACCGCGGACGTGTATGCGGAAGGGCTGTCGGAACGGATCACCGGCCAGGCGCTGCGCAACCTCAAGGTCGCGCGCGACCAGGTGGTGGTGGCGACCAAGGCGTACGGTTCGACCGGGCCCGGGCCCAACAACCGCGGCAACTCGCGCGTGCACCTGCTCGACGCGGTCAAGGCGAGCCTGAAGCGGCTGCAGCTCGACCATATCGACCTCTACCAGATCCACGGCTTCGATCCGGCGACGCCGATCGAGGAGACCGTGCGGGCGCTCGACATCCTGGTGCAGCACGGCCACGTCCGCTACGTCGGCGTATCGAACTGGGCGGCCTGGCAGGTGGTGAAGGCGCTGGGCATCGCCGAGGCGCGGGGTCAGGCTCGCTTCGAGGTGCTGCAGGCGTACTACACGGTGGCCGGCCGCGACCTGGAGCGCGAGCTGGTGCCGATGCTGCGCAGCGAGGGGCTGGGGCTGATGGTGTGGAGCCCGCTCGCCGGCGGTCTGCTCAGCGGCAAGTACCCGGTAGGTGACGAGGCGTCGGGCGACGGGCGGCGCGCCCGGTTCGACTTCCCGCCGGTGGACCGCGACCGCGCCACCCGCTGCATCGAGGCGATGAGGCCGCTCGCCGAGGCGCGCGGCGTGTCGGTGGCGCAGGTCGCCATCGCGTGGCTGCTGCACCGCAGGGTGGTCAGCAGCGTGATCGTCGGCGCGAACCGGCCCGACCAACTGGACGACAGCATCGCCGCCACCGCGATCGAGCTCACCGGGGAGGAGCTGGATCGGCTGGACGAGGTCGGCCGGCTGCCGCGCGAGTATCCGGGCTGGATGTTCGAGACCCAGGCGCTGCGGGCGACGCAGCTCGCCGGGGCGGGGCGCACGGGCGCGCGCTGACCCCCGGCTCGAATGCCTGGCGAGGCGGCGGGGCCGTGATAGGATGCTCCCAACCGCACGGGTTCGTGTGCCGATGATCTTGCAGGGTCCATGAGCCGGCGCTTCGTCAACCGCACCGACTCCGTCGTCCTCGCCGTGCTGGTCGGGCTCCTGCTGCTGGCGGCGACCGTCACCTGGAGCCAGGTGGAGCTGCTCCGCGACGCGCGCGCCCAACTGCGGCACGATGCCGACGTGATCAGCAC
>CAXUBN010000246.1:4085-4292 GCA_964249255.1 uncultured Acetobacteraceae bacterium
CGACGCCGACCTGGCGATGCGCGACGTCGAGGCCGAGCAGCGCGGCTTCCTGCTGACCGGCGGCGGTCCCGAGCTCGGCTCCTACGAGGCGGCCGCGCGGCTGGTGCCGCCCCTGCTCCTGCGGCTCGACGCCGAGGTGGCGGATGACGGCGGCAGGCAGGAACACGTGCGGGCGCTGCTGCCGCCCCTGCGCCAGCACGTCCAGCC
>CAXUBN010000247.1:0-4291 GCA_964249255.1 uncultured Acetobacteraceae bacterium
CGTCGGGGCCGCGCATGTCGGTGTAGGAACCGTTCGGGCTGCCGCCGGACCAGGCGTGGCCGGCCCCGTGGATCACCCACTTCTCGACCATCGTTTCACCGGCGTCGTTGACGCCGACCGTGAGGCTGTAGGGGTGACCGTGCTCGACATGCACGTCCTCGGTGCGCATCGCCAGCGTCGCCGTGCCGGTCGACTTGGTCACCACCTGACTCGCGTTGCGCGGGTGCACGGTGGTGTCGCGGTCGCCATGGAACACGATGGTCGGCACAACGCGCCGCTCCAGCTCCGGCCCCGCCGCGGCGCTCCGGAACGCCGGCATCTGGCCGCCGCGCATCGCCGTCATCGCCGAGGACAGGTTGTGGGCGGCGCCGCACGCCAGGCCCGAATGCACCCCCACCGCGGCGAACAGGTCCGGATATGCCTCGCCCATGATGGCCGCCGCCGCCCCGCCGGCGGACAGGCCGGCGACGTACACGCGCCGCGGATCCACCGCGTAGCGGTTCATCACGTCGAACGCGATGCCGGCGATCAGCGACGGTTCGCCCGCGTTGCGCCGCTGCTGGCTTTCCTGGAACCAGTTCCAGCACTTCTGGATGTTGGCCGACCGGATCTGCCCGGGATACACCACCAGCACCGTTTGCCGCTCGGCCAGCTCGTTCATGCGGGTGCCGGCCGCGAAGTCGTCCGGCGACTGCGTGCAGCCATGCAGCATGACCACCAGCGGGATCGGCGTGTCCGGCCGGTAGCCGCTCGGCACGAACAGCTTGAAGGGCCGGCTGCCGGCCGCATTGGCGAAGGTGCCGGACAGGAAGCGGGGGGCGTTTGCCGCCGTCGCCGGCACCTCCGGAGGCGGCGGCGGCTCGGGCCTGCGGACGTCGTGCGGGGTCAGGATGCCTAGGAGGCCGCGGCCGAACGCCGACGCCTTCGGATCGAGATCCGCCGTCCCGGCATCGCTCCAGTTCGCCGCGTCGCCCTTGCTGTCCACCCCGGCGTTCCAGGCTTCCGCCCCCTCCCTCATCAACCGTTGCATCGCCGTCGTTGCCTGGATCAGGCGATCCCGTGCCTGGGCCGGGGTCCCGAGCAGGCCCGATGGATCGACCGGAAACATGCCGTGCCGTCCTGTCGATTTCATGAAGATCCCATCCGTCCGGCCGTCCGGCGCACCATCGTGGTCGTCATCGCCGTTCACCGTGTCCGATCGGCCAGGGCGCGCCTGACCTCCGGGCTGGCATGCAGCACGCCCAGCACGGTGACCGACGCGATCGCCGTCCGCGCCAGCTCCGGCGTCACGTCGGGGGCGATGCTGGCAAGGCCCAGCACGTTGATGTCGAGCGGCGCCCCCCGCATCCGTGCCTCCTCAAGCGTGGCACGGGTGTAGTGCCGGAAGCCCAGGTCGAGGCTGCGGCGTGCTACCGTCTTGGAAACGAACTCCGCGTGCCGGTCGAGCTGGTTGCGCACCGCGGTGCGGATGAAGTCGCTGCGGTTGGAATAGAACCCGTCGCCGACCAGCAGGTCGATGTGGCCGAGGTCGACGAAGCCGAAATTGACCGTCAGCTTCTCCGTGTCGACCGGCCGGATGCGCCCATCCCGTGCCGCGACACCGTCTCCCACCCCCATGACCATCCGTACACCATCCCTTTGGATGGTAGATGGGCGTCGGTGGGCGGATGACAACCCGCCCCTCACTCCTTCCGGCGGCTGGCGGCGGCCCGCTCGATGCGGCCCAGGAAGCCCTGGAGCTGCTCCATCCCGCCGACATACTGGTTCACCATGCTGCGGAAGAACTCGGCCGGCTCCATCGCGGCGAGGCCCGTCTTGAGCTTGCCCTGCAGCTCGGCCATCACCGCCTCCTGGACCGGCCGCACGTCGGGCAGCCCGCACACGCTGCGCATCTCCTCGGGCGTGCATTCAAACGTGACGTTGACCTTCATGACCCGAACCCCCGCCGCATGCGGCACCGCGCACACTGCATCGACATTAACACAGAGCGGTGACCATCACCTCAGGGAGCCCGTTCGAGGATGGGGTGTGCCGAGTGAGAGTGTCGCGTTTGCGCGGCACGCCCGGCGTGCACCGACGAGAACCGGAGCGGAGCGGCCTTCTGGCCGTGAGCACCGGAAGCGCAGGCGGTGTGCGTCGGATCGCCGGCACAGCGCATCCTCGAACGGGCTCTAGGCGGCGTAGCGGGACAGGGCCAGATCGGCATGCTCGATGTTGGGACGGGCACCCGAGATCAGGTCGGCCACCAGCCGGCCCGAGCCGCAGGCCATGGTCCAGCCCAGCGTGCCGTGTCCGGTGTTGAGCCACAGGTTGCGGTAGCGTCCGGCGGGTCCCACGATCGGCGTGCCATCCGGAGTGTTGGGGCGCAGCCCGGTCCAGTAGGTGGCGCGGCCGAGGTCGCCGCCGCCGAACAGCTCGCCGAACGACAGCTCCAGCGTCTGCCGCCGCTCCGGCCGCAGCGTCAGGTCGTGCCCGGCGAGCTCCGCGGTGCCGCCGACGCGGATGCGGTCGCCGAGCCGGGTCATCGCCACCTTGTAGGTCTCGTCGTTGACGGTGGAGACTGGCGCCCGGTCCGGATCGGTGAGCGGGATCGTCAGCGAGTAGCCCTTGACCGGATACACCGGCAGCCGGATCCCCAGCGGGCGCAGCAGCGCCGCCGTCGCCACCCCGGTGGCGCACAGGTAGGCGTCGGCCGCAAGCCGGCCGGCGCTGGTCTCGACCCCGTCGATCCGGTCCGGACCATGCAGCAGCCGCTCGATACCGACGCCGAGGCGGAACGCGACGCCGGCGGCGGCGGCCTTGTCCGCCAGCCGGCGGGTGAACAGGTGCGCATCGCCGGACTGGTCGCCCGGCAGGCGCAGGCCGCCCTGCAAAAGGTGCGCCGCATGGGCCAGCCCCGGCTCGTGTTTCACCACCCCGGCGCGGTCGAGCAGCGCGTGCGCCACCCCGCCCTCGGCCAGGATGCGCATGTCCTCCGCGGCGTGGTCCACCTGCGCCTGCGTCCGGAACAGCTGGATCAGCCCGGCCTGGTTGTCGTCGTAGGCAAGGCCGGTCTCGTGGCGCAGATCATCCAGACAGTCGCGGCTGTACTCGGCCAGGCGCAGCATCCGGCCCTTGTTGCGGTCGTACGCGTCCGCAGTGCAGTTGGCGAGCAGTTGCGCCATCCAGCGGAACATCGCCGGGTCGAACCGTGCCCGGATCAGCAGCGGGCTGTGCTTCCGGAGCATCCAGCCGATCGCCTTGCGCGGCAGGCCCGGCGCCGCCCACGGCGTCGAGTAGCCGGGCGAGACCTGGCCGGCGTTGGCGAAGCTGGTCTCCATCGCCACGGCCGGCTGACGGTCCACCAGCGTCACCTCGTGGCCCAGCCGTGCCAGGTACCAGGCGGAGCTGACCCCGATCACGCCGCCGCCGAGCACCAATACCCTCATGCGGTGCGGCGCTCCGCCGCGTGATCCATTCCGCTCATTCCGGGACCTTCATGCCGGCCTGCACCGCCGGGCGCTCGCCGACCCGGGCCATCCATTCCCCCAGCGCCGGCTTGTTCGCCAGCCGCTCGCCCAGCGCGTCGCGCGCGATGGTGTTGGCCGCCTGCAGCCACGGATACGCGGCGATGTCGGCGATCGAGTACGTGGATCCGCCCAGGAACGCCGACGTGGTCAGGCGCCGCTCGACCACCCCCAGCAGCCGCTCCACCTCGGTGGCGAAGCGCTCGATCGCCGGCGGCACCTTGTCCTTGGACATCACCGCGAAGAACCCGAACTGCCCCAGCATCGGCCCGAGCCCGCCGATCTGCCAGTGCAGCCATTCCAGGACCTCGAACCGCGCCGCCCCCGAGGCCGGCAGCAGCTGCCCGGTCTTCTCGCCAAGATAGGTCAGGATGGCGCCGCTCTCGAAGATCGTGACCGACGTTTCTTGGTCCACGATCGCCGGGATCTTGTTGTTGGGCGAGATCGCCAGGAAGTCGGGCTCGAACTGCTGCCGCTTGGAGATGTCGACCGGGTGCACCGCATAGGGCAGGCCCAGCTCCTCCAGCGCGATCGAGACCTTGCGGCCGTTCGGCGTCTTCCAGGTGTAGAGGTCGATCAAGACGGAACTCCTTGAACCGGCAGGTAGCGCCTGTGGTAGCGGTGGCCAAGCGACGTCAGCAGCTCGTAGCCGATGGTGCCGGCGTCGCGGGCGGCATCCTCCAGCGGACGGTGCGGCCCGATCAGGTCGAGCGCGTCGCCCTCCCGCAACGCGCCGTCGGGCAGGTTGGTGGCATCCACCGACAGGCTGTCCATCGAGATCCGGC
>CAXUBN010000248.1:0-4272 GCA_964249255.1 uncultured Acetobacteraceae bacterium
GGAGACGCCCGCGCGGTCGCGGCGCTGGACCGCCATGCCGAGCGGCTGGCGCGGGGTCTGGCCCAGATCATCAACATCCTGGACCCCAGCGCGATCGTGCTGGGCGGCGGGCTGTCCAACATGACGCACCTCTACGCCGCCGTGCCGCCGCTGCTGGGGCGGCACGTGATCAGCCCGGTCTGCACCACGCCGATCGTGCCCAACGTCCACGGCGACAGTTCCGGCGTGCGAGGCGCCGCGTGGCTGTGGCCCCGCGACACCCCGCGCACCTTCCTGACCAGCTCCAGCTAGGAACCCGAACCCGGATGGATGCGATCGTCGAGGCCCGGGACCACGCACCGGGACCGGGACCGGTATTCAAGCCGCCCGGCGCCAGCCTACCACCTTGGCTGATCCTGCTGCTGGCCACCGCCTGCGGCCTTCTCGCCGCCAACATCTACGTGTCGCAGCCGCTGGCGGGGCCGATCGGCGCAGTGCTGGGGCTTCCGCCGGCGGCACGCGGGCTGGTGTCCACCATGGCCCAGGTCGGCTACGGCACCGGCTTGCTGTTGCTGGTGCCGTTGGTCGACCTGGTCGAGAACCGGCGCCTGGTCGTGTGCGTGCTGTGCTTGGTCGTCCTGGCGCTGGCCGGGGCCGCGCTGTCGACGGCAGCGGCGCCGTTCCTCCTATTCTCGGCCCTGATCGGGTTCGGCTCGGTGGCGGCGCAGATCCTGGTCCCGTATGCGGCACACCTGGCGCCCGACGCGAGCCGCGGCCGGGTGGTCGGCGATGTCATGAGCGGGTTGATGCTGGGCATCATGCTGGCCCGGCCGGTGGCCAGCGTGGTCACCGAGGCGACGTCGTGGCACGTGGTGTTCGCGCTGCAGGCGGTGCTGATGGTGGGGCTCGCGGTCGTGCTTTGCCTCCTCCTGCCGCCGCGCCGGCCCCCGCCCGGGCCGGGGTATGCCGCGCTGCTGTTGTCCATGGGGCGGCTCCTGCTGCGCACGCCGGCGCTGCAACGCCGGGCGCTCTACCACGCCTGCCTGTTCGGCGCCTTCAGCGCATTCTGGACCGCGGTCCCGCTGCTGCTGGCGACCCGCTATCACCTGTCGCAGAACGGCATCGCCCTGTTCGCGCTGGTCGGCGTGGCGGGCGCGGTTGCGGCCCCCCTGGCCGGCCGCGTCGCCGACCGCGGTTGGACCCGGCCGGCCACCGCGCTGGCGATGGCGGCGACGTTCGCGGCCTTGCTGCTGGCCCGGTTCGGGATCGGGGGCTCGCCATTCGGGCTGGCGATGCTGGCCGCCGCCGCCGTGCTGCTGGACCTGGGCGTCACCGCCAACAACGTGCTGGGCCAGCGCGCCATCTACGGCCTCGACGCCGCCCTGCGCGGACGGCTGAACGGCCTCTACATGGCGACCTTCTTCGTGGGCGGGGCGGCCGGCTCGGCGCTGGGCGGCTGGGCCTACGCGCGCGGCGGCTGGTCGCTCACCTCATGGATGGGACTGGCGCTGCCGGTGCTGGCCTTCGCCGGCTTCCTGACCGAGCGCCGCGCTCCCGCACCCGCCGCCGGGGGCTGACGTCACCGGCGGTGCGATGACCTGTCCGCACCGCCCTGATTCGCATCGGGTAAACCGCAAGCGCGTGATGCCACGGCCCGATCCACGGTCTGGCGAACAGGGACTGATGGCACATCGACACCCGGCCCTTCCTTTTCACGAATAAGGCTGACGTTCACGAGGCCGCAGCCCTCCACAGCAGCGTCAGCTCGTGCCGGTTGTGCGACAGGTGCAGCACGCGGGCGCCGGGCAGGGCGGCCGCCGCCTCGGCGGCGGCGTGATCGGTTGGGTCCTGGAACTTCAGCGTGCACACGACTCGTGCCGCGGTGCCGGCCTCCGTCCAGCGGCGCACGAGGGCCAGCAGCCGTGCCGGATAGGCGATCACGTCGCTGAACAGCCAGTCCACCAGCGGCTCGGCCGCCGGGTCGAGTGCGAATGCGCTGCCCTGACGGAACCGCACTCCCGGCATCGCCGCCACCCGCGGGTCGAGCGGGGCGCGGTCCACCGCGGTGACGCGGGCGCCCAGCATCGCGATCGCCCAGCTCCAGCCGCCCGGGCTGGCGCCCAGGTCCAGGCAGTCCTGGCCCGGCTGCGGCCAGTCGCCGAGGCGAGCGCAAGCCTCCCACAGCTTGAGGTAGGCGCGGCTGGGTGGCCCGGTGCGGTCCGGCACGAAGCTCGCCATCCCGTTCGGGAACGGGCTCGTCTTGGTCGTGCTGAGCAGGAGTTGATCGGCCGCCAGCAGGGTCCAGGCGCCGAGCGGCGCCGTGGGCGCCGGCATGGGAGGTCGCAGCGGCGCCGCCCGTACCGGCGGCAGCTGCTCCGCGATCAGGGCCGAGCGGCGGTGGTGCAGCAGCGGTAGGTGGCTCCAGTTGCGTTGCCGCTCCCGCAGCGCCCGCACCGCATCGCCGATCGAGCCGATCGGCAGCAGTTCCGGCGCGGTCCAGTGATCCAGCGCCCAGAGAACCGGCACCGGTGGCGCCGGCGACAGTGCCAGCGGTCCATGCCAGCCTGATACCGGCACGCCGCGCCGCGCCAGCTCGTCCGCCAGCACCGCCTCGTTGCCCTCACCGGCGAGGTAGGCGGCGCCGACCGCCCCCATCACCGTGGTTGCCGCAGCGCCGCGACCGCCAGCAGCAGCCAGGCCAGCATCAGCACGGTGCCGCCGAACGGCGCCGCATGGCCCACCAGCCGTGCCCAGCCGGCGCCGAAGGCCAGACCGTCCACGCCCACGCAGAAGCAGGCGAGACCGAGCAGGAAGCCGAGCCCGGCCAGCCGCAGCAGCGGGTCCGACCGACGCTGCGCCAGCAGACCGCAGGCCAGCAGGGCCGGCACGTGCCAGCCCTGCATCTGCACCGCGTTGCGCAGCAGGTCGCGGCCGCCCGGCGCCAGCAGCCCGTCCGGCAGATGCGCCGCCAAGGCACCCGCCGCCACCGTCAGCAGCCCGAGCAGGGCGCCGCAGACCAGGAAAAGACGGGACCACGTCATCGTCCCAGGCTAGAGCGTTGATGGGAGAAGGCCAGGGGCTCCGCCCCCGACTGGCTGGCGCCACCGCCACGGGTATAGTCGCGCGATGTCACGCGGCGACCTGTTCCCCGAGATCGAGCCCTTCGCCGCCGGCTTCCTGCCGCTCGAGGATGCGGTCGGCTCGTCGGACACGCCGCACGTCATGTATTGGGAGCAGGTCGGCCGCCCCGATGGACGGCCGGTGCTGTTCCTGCACGGTGGCCCGGGGGCGGGGGCCGGCATCGTGCACCGCCGCTTCTTCGACCCTCAGCTGTGGCGCGCGGTGATCTTCGACCAACGCGGCGCCGGCCGGTCGCGGCCGCAGGGCGCGCTGCGCTGCAACGACACCGACGCCCTGGTCGGCGACATCGAGCGGCTGCGGCAGCACCTGGGCATCGAGAGCTGGCTCCTGTTCGGCGGCTCCTGGGGCTCGACACTGGCGCTGTCCTACGCGCAGTCGCATCCGGAGCGGGTGGCGGCGTTGGTGCTGCGCGGCATCTTCCTGGGCCGCGCCGCCGAGCTGGACTGGTTCCTGTACGGGTTGCGCACCGTGTTCCCCGACGCGTACGACGCGTTCGCCGGTCATATCCCGGAGACTGAGCGCGGCGACCTGCTGGGAGCCTACGTGCGCCGGCTGAACGATCCCGACCCGGCGCTGCACCTGCCGGCGTCCCGCGCCTGGTCGATCTACGAGGGCACCTGCTCGACGTTGCTGCCGACCGCGGCGGCCGTCGCCAACTTCGCCCGCGACCGCGCCAGCCTGGGCCTGGCCCGTATTGAGGCGCACTACTTCCGACATGGGCTGTTCCTACCACCGGAGGGCCTGCTGGGACGGATGGACCGCATCGCGCACCTGCCGGCCGAGATCGTGCAGGGTCGCTACGACATGGTCTGCCCCACCCGCAGCGCGTTCGAGCTGGCCGCAGCGTGGCCGGGCGCCCGCCTGACCATCGTGCCGGATGCCGGACACTCCGCGCTGGAGCCGGGAACGCGGCGCGCGCTGATCGCCGCGTTGGACCGGTTCAAGGGCTGATCGACGGCCGTAAAAACCCCGGCAGCGCGGTCGAACGCGGCGACCGGGATCGCGTTACACGCCGCGAGCCGCGTAAACCGATGCCGTCCCGACATGCGGGATGGCGATCCGATCCAAGGACCGATGATGAACCGTACCGTCCGCTGGGGCGTCGCCCTGGTCGCTCTTCCACTCGCCGCCTGCGCCGGCAGCCCCCCGCCC
>CAXUBN010000249.1:0-4254 GCA_964249255.1 uncultured Acetobacteraceae bacterium
GGCCAGGCCGATGCCGCGGCCGGCCCCGGTGACCAGCGCGCGCTTGCCGTCCAGATGGAAGGACGGCGTCCGCGGCAGGGTGATCGGGGATGGCGACGACGTCATGGGGGCGGGCGATCCTGTGATCGGCAGGCGGGATCACGGGCGCATCGCGTGGATGCGCCCGTGCGGACGAGGGCCTGTTTCTAGGCCGCCGCCGCCGCGCCGTAGGGAACGTTGCCGCCGCCGTAGCGACGAACGCGGACGTTGGCCTGCTCGCCGTGCCCGACGAAGCCCTCGAGCGCGCACAACCGCGAGCAATAGCCGCCCACCATGGCGGAGGCCGCGTCGGTGGTGACCTTCTGGTAGGTGCACGTCTTGAGGAACTTGCCGACCCAGAGGCCGCCGGTGTAGCGCGCCGCCTTCTTGGTCGGCAGCGTATGGTTGGTGCCGATCGCCTTGTCACCGAACGCGACGTTGGTGCGCGGCCCCAGGAACAGCGCGCCGTAGTTGCGCATGTTGTTGAGGAAATAGTCGGGGTCGCGCGTCATCACCTGCACGTGCTCTGAGGCGAGCCGGTCGGCCACGGCGACCATCTCCTCGTCGCTGTCCACCACGATCACGGCGCCGTGGTGCTCCCAGGCCTGGCGGGCGATCGGCGCGGTCGGCAGGATCTGCAGCAGCCGCTCGATCTGCGCCATGGTGTCGCGGGCCAGCGCCTCGGAGGTGGTCAGCAGGATCGCCGGGCTGTCCGGCCCATGCTCGGCCTGGCCCAGCAGGTCGGTGGCGCAGATCTCGCCGTCGACCGTCTCGTCGGCGATCACCAGGGTCTCGGTGGGGCCGGCGAACAGGTCGATGCCGACGCGGCCGAACAGCTGCCGCTTGGCCTCGGCGACGAAGGCGTTGCCAGGCCCGACCAGCATGTCGACGGGGGCGATGGACTCGGTGCCCAGCGCCATGGCGCCGATCGCCTGGATCCCGCCCAGGCAGTAGATCTCGTCCGCCCCTGCCATGTGCTGGGCCGCGACGATCGCGGCCGAGGCCTTGCCCTGGAACGGCGGCGCGCAGGTCACGATCCGCTCCACCCCCGCCACCTTGGCGGTGATGACCGACATGTGCGCCGAGGCCAGCAGCGGGTACTTGCCGCCCGGCACGTAGCAGCCGGCCGCCCCGATCGGGATGTTCTTGTGGCCCAGGATCACGCCCGGCAGGGTCTCGACCTCGACGTCCCGCAGCGCGTCGCGCTGGTGCTGCGCGAAGTTGCGCACCTGCGTCTGGGCGAACGTGATGTCGGCGATGTCCTGCTCGCTCAGCGCGGCCACGCAGGCGGCGATCTCGTCCTTCGTGAGCCGGTAGTCGTCGCGGTCCCACTTGTCGAAGCGGACGGACAGCTCGCGCACGGCGGCGTCGCCCCGGGCCGCGATGTCGGCCAGGATCCCCTCGACGGTTTCCCGGACCCGGCGATCGGTCTCGGCAATCCCGGCGGCGTCGGAGCCGCGCTTCAACCAGTTTTCCATGCGTTTCCCAGACCCATCTGCGCTATGAATACGTATTCATAGCGCGTTGTTGGTTAGCTTGATACCCCGTCGGAGTTCAAGGTCAACGTGTTTCGCTCATGGCGGCCGGCGCGCCGAGCCCCGGACCAGAAGCCGGCCTGGCACCGTCACCTGCACGGGCACGTAATGGGCCTCGCCGAGGTGGCCGAGGGTGACGGCGACCACTCGTTCGGCCATGGGTGCCACCGGCTGCGAGAACGTGGTCAGGTCGAAGCAGGGCCAGGCGGCCGGCCCGACATCGTCGAAGCCGACGATGGACAGGTCGTGGCCGATGCGCCGCCCGAACTCGGTGCGTGCGGTCTCGATCGCCGCGATGGCCATGTGGTCGTTGGCGCAGAACAGGGCATCCGGCGCATCCGGTGCCGACAGCAGCTGCCGGGTGGCGACCCGGGCGGCCTCGAAGGCATAGGCGCCGCTGGCGCGCAGGGGCGTATGGACGCCCGCCTCGCGCAACCGGGTCATGAAGCCGCGCTCGCGCTCGCGGCTGGTCGAGGCATCCTCGAGGCCGGCCAGGAAGGCGAAGCGCCGGTGGTCGGCCGCCAGCAGGAACTCGGCCACGGCGCGGCCGCCGTTCTCGTTGTCGCCGGTGACGCTCGACACCGCCGTGCTCAGCGTGCGCCGGTTCAGCAGCACCACTGGCACATGGGCGCGGGCACAGGACTGGGCGAACTGCGACGTCACCCGGGCCGAGGCCAGGACCACGGCGTCGACGCCGAAGCGCAGGATCTCGTCCAGCACCGGATCCGCCTCGCCGCCGTCGCCCGGCGTGAACAGCACGATGCGGTAGCCGCGGGCGTGGAACCCGGCCGACATCGCCTCAAGGATGGACGGGTAGAACTGGTTGTCCATGTAGCTCATGGCGACGCCGATCAGGTGCGAGCGCCGCGTGATCAGCGATCGGGCGACCAGGTTCGGCCGGTAGCCCAGCTCCGCCGCCGCGACCCGCACCTTCTCCCGTGCCGCGGCCGAGATGCTGGCCCCGTCGGTGAAGGCGCGAGAGACCACCGACTGCGACACCCCGGCCAGGGCCGCCACCTCGTGCGCCGTGGGCGGTCGCCGCCGGCTCGACGGGCCTTCGGTCATTGCCTGCCCACCCCCGCCGGCGGGGCGGATCCGATCGTCAGGGTCGAGGGGCATCGTGGCCTGGCTGATCAACCAACATTGGCATGCCGGCGAGGCTGCAACTGGGGCGGATGGTGTCGGGCACGCGGCGGAGCATGAACCGGAGGATGGGCGGCCGTGTCGAAGGGGACAAGCGGAGCCGATATCTTGGCCGAGCAGTTCGACCGCAAGCTCAAGATCAACCTTTACGCGATGTTCTGGATCTGCAAGGCGGCCGCGCCGCACATCCCGCCGGGCGGCTCGATCATCAACACCGCCTCGGTGGTCGCCACAAGGCGTCCGACATCCTGCTCGATTATTCCACCACCAAGGCTGTTATCATCACTTTCACTAAGGTGCTGGCCAAGCAACTGATCGAGAAGGGCATCCGCGTCAACGCGATGGCGCCGGGGCCATCCTGAACGGAACCCGCTGCAACCGTCCGGCAGCTAGTTGCAGGAGGAGGTTGAGCATTTTAGGGGCTCGGTGCCGCTGAGCCGGCCGGACCAGCCGATGGAGATCGCCCCGATCTTCGTGTTCCTGGCCTTGCAGCAGGCCAGCTACGTCATCGGCGAAACCTACGGCGCGACCGGGAGTAACGGCCTCGCCTGAGCATCCCGTGGGCCTTGTGCCACCAACGTGGCGGCACGGGTCCCATGGATGGCGTCAGCCCTTGTCCTTCATCGGGTCGTGACCCCAGTTCATCAGCGACGCGCGCCAGCGGCTGTGCTCCACGTCGCCGGAAGGCTTCTGCGCCAGGTGCCGATGCACGTAGCCCACGACCTTCTTCATGTGCGCGTAGTCGTCGGCGGTCAGGTCGGCCTGCTTCTTATGGCGGATGGCGACGATCTCGTGGCCCATCTTGTGACCGACCGCCTCGCTGCCGCCGCTCGTCGTCTTGTTGGCACCGTCGGCCCAGCCGACCGAGCTCGACTCCTCGGTGCCGAGCCATTTCTCCAACGCCGACGGCGTCATGTTCACCGCCTCCTTGAAGGACGCGACGATCTCGCTGTGGTCGTCCCCGGCCATGTCATCTCTCCCCACCGCAGGCCAGAACTGCCCGCCTTGATGTTGCAACGGGATAGGGCTGGACCGGTTTAAGCCGGGCAGCACGGTCAGGACCGGTTTGCGCGGGCTTCCGCGACCAGCCGCAGCACCAGCGGCGTCAGACGGCGGACGATGATGGCGACCCCGGCTGGCGACGGGTGGATGCCGTCCGCCTGGTTCAGCGCGTGGTCGCCGGCCACGTCGGCGAGGAAGAACGGGTCGTAGAGCAGCCCCGGCCGTCGTGACAGCCGGTCATACACGGCGCGGAACCCATGGAAGTACGCGGCGCCGAGGTTGGGCGGCGCGTACATGCCGCTCAGCAACGTCGGGACATGCCCCGACTGCAGCCGATCCAGGATGGCGCCGAGGTTGCGCTCCAGCTGGCCGGGATCCAATCCGCGCAGCCCATCGTTGGCGCCCAGTTCGACGATCGCCGCGTCCGGATGGTCGCCCAGTGCCCAGTCCAGCCGCGCCAGGCCGCCGGCGCTGGTGTCGCCCGACACGCCGCCGTCCAGCACGGTCGCGCGTGCCCCCGCACGATCGAGTGCTGCCTGCAGCTGCGCCACGAAGC
>CAXUBN010000250.1:0-4253 GCA_964249255.1 uncultured Acetobacteraceae bacterium
GATCAGGCTGGGACGGCGCCCAGATCTCGTGCACCAGCCGCGCCGCTGGCCGCCAGCTCGCCGGCACCGTCGGCAGTTCCCAGAACCACATGCCGACGAAACGCCGCCCCGCAAGCCGCCGCCGTCCCAGCCTGATCAGCGGGGCCGCGGTTTCCGGCGCGTTCACGTGCAGCACCAGGGGCGCCCGCGCCGGCCATGCCCCCGCGTCCGGGTCCACCCCGGCGCCGGTTCGCGTCCCGCCGCCCAGCGCATCGGCGAACCCCCCGGCCTCGATCGCCGCATGCGCCACGCCCAGCCGGTCCAGCGCCGCTTCCATGATCCGCGCCGCCTCGCCCAGTCCGGATGCGCGCCCGATCTCGCCGCCCACCACCACCCCGTCGGCGGTGGGCGGCGGGATCCGCTCCGGTCGCGGCGCCAGCATCGCCGTCGCGCGCGACAGCCAGAGCCGGCGGCTCCGGACCGGGAGCGCCTGCCAGGCGCGATGCAGCGGATGCAGGCCGGAGCGGGATGCGGTCATCGTCTACCGCCGGACCCTGCTCATCGGCCCGGCCCCTGGCAAGGCCCGCACCGGGCCGACCGCGAGACGAGCCGATCGCTTCAGGCCATCTCGTGCGTGGGCGCGCTCCGAGGAGACATGCCGCGTCGTTCGAAGAGCGAAGCGGCCTGGCGGCCATGGGCCGGAGCCAGGCGCGGAGCGGCGCGCCGGATCGCCGGCACGACGCATCCCTGGACGGGCCTTAAAGTCGGCCGCGGCCATTGCTGCCTCACCGCCCCGGTATAGACTGCCGCGCATGAGCCAGGCGGAGCGACACTCGACGATCGAGATCCTGGCGACGCTCGTCGCCCATGACACCACCAGCCGCAACACCAACCTGCCGTTGATCGGCTGGATCGCCGACTACCTGGAGACGTTCGGCATCCGCAGCCACCTCAGCCACGATCCCACCGGGACCAAGGCCAACCTGCACGCCGTCATCGGCCCCGCCGTCGCCGGCGGCCTCGCCTTCTCCGGCCACGTCGACACCGTTCCGGTCGATGGCCAGGACTGGAGCACCGACCCGTTCGCTCTGCAGGTGCGGGACGGCCGCGCCTATGCCCGGGGCGCGGTCGACATGAAGGGGTTCGTCGCCTCGGTGCTGGCCGCGGTGCCCGACCTGCAGGGGATGCGGCTGCTGCGCCCGGTGCACCTGTTCATCAGCTACGACGAGGAGGTCGACTGTGACGGCGCCCGCGTGCTGGTGGAGGATCTCACCCGGCGGTCGATGAAGCCCGAGCTCTGCATCGTCGGCGAGCCGTCGCTGATGCAGCCGATCACCGCGCACAAGGGCCGGCTGTCGGTGCGCGCCACCGTGACCGGCCGCGCCGGGCATTCCAGCCAGCCGGCGCGCGGCGTCAACGCGGTGCACGCGGCGGCCGAGGCGGTGAGCCGGATCGCCGCCGAGGGGCGCCGGCTGGAGCGGGAGGGCCGCCGCGAGGCCGGCTTCGAGCCCGAGCACAGCACGATCCATGTCGGCCTGATCGAGGGCGGCTCCATCCTCAACATCATCCCCGAGCGCGCCACCTTCGAGATGGAATGGCGCACGATCCCCGGCGACGACGCCGCCGCGGAGCTGGACCGGCTGCGCGCCCACCTGCGTTGCACCACCGAGCGGTGGATGCAGGCGGTCGATCCCGCCGCCGGCATCCTGCTGGAGCCGATGGACGAGCTGCCGCCGCTGGCCCTCGACCCCGACCACGCGCTGGCCGACCTGGTGCGCCAGGCCACCGGCCGCAACGACCACGGCAAGGTGAGCTACGGCACCGAGGCCGGCATCTTCCAGGGGGCCGGCATCGCCAGCATCGTGTGCGGCCCGGGCGACATCGCGCAGGCGCACAGGGCCGACGAGTGGGTGGCGCTGGAGCAGCTCGACCGCTGCGACGCGTTTGTCCGGCAGGTCGCGTCGCGGCTGACCCGATGACCCGCCGATCGTGAGCCGCACCCCTTGAGCGAGTGGCCCGACATGGCGGGCGAGGAGCCGCCCGAGGCCAGGACCCCCGAGGCCAGGACCGGTGCCGGCAACCGTGGTCCGGTGCCGGCGCCGCGGCTGCCGCAGTTCGACGTCCGCCTCCATGCCCCCGACCTCAGCCGCTGGCTGCCGGGCAACACCGGCCTGCGCGGCGTGGTGCAGCTCGACGGCGCGGGCGGCGGCCCGCACGTGGCGATCACCGCGCTGATGCACGGCAACGAGATCGCCGGTGCCATCGTGCTGGACGAGCTGCTCCGCACCGGGTTCCGGCCGCGCCGCGGCCGGCTCTCGATCGGCTTCCTCAACCTGGCCGCGTTTGCCCGCTTCGACGCCGCCCAGCCCACCGCCTCCCGCTTCGTCGACGAGGACATGAACCGGCTCTGGGATCGGTCGATCCTGGACGGCAACCGGGAATCGGTCGAGCTCGGCCGCGCCCGCGAGCTGCGCGGGCTGTTCGACGGCGTGGACATCCTGGTCGACCTCCATTCCATGCTTTGGCCGTCCGAGCCGCTGATCCTGAGCGGTCCGACCCCGAAGGGCCGCGCCTTCGCCCGCACGCTCGGCGTTCCCTCCCGGGTGGTGTCCGACCATGGCCACAGCAGCGGTCCCCGGCTGATCGACTACAGCCTGTTCGCCAACCCGGACGACGACCGCGTCGCCTGCCTGATCGAGGCCGGCCCGCATTGGGAGCCGTCCACCGTCGATACCGCGCGCGCCACCGTCTGGTCCCTGCTGCGCGGCCTGGGCATGGCGGACGGCGGGGCCGACGTCGCGAGCGGCCCCACCCGCAGCGCCGAGGTCACCCGCGTCGTCACCGCCTCCACCGGCAGCTTCAACTTCACGCAGCCCTTCCGCGGCGGCGAGATCATCCCCGAGCGCGATACCCTGATCGGCCATGACGGCGCCGACGAGATCCGCACCCCCTACGACCACTGCCTGCTGGTGATGCCGAGCCTGCGCCCCAGCCGCGGCCACACCGCGGTCCGGCTGGCCCGCCTGCTGCCCGATACCGCCTGACCCAACGACCGGAACCTATCTGACCATGTCCCAATCGGCCTCCGCGGCTGCCACCGTATCCCTTTGGCGCCGCAAGACCCTGGACCAGCTCGGCGACGCCGGCGATGCCGAGGGGTCGCTGAAGCGTGCACTCGGCCCGGGCGCGCTGGTTGCGCTGGGCATCGGCGTCACCATCGGCGCCGGCCTGTTCTCGCTGACCGGGATCGCCGCCTCCGAGAACGCCGGGCCGGCCGTGATCCTGTCCTACCTGATCGCCGCCGTCGGCTGCGCCTTCGCCGGGCTGTGCTACAGCGAGCTGGCCAGCATGATCCCCACCGCCGGCAGCGCCTACAGCTACGCGTACGCCACCATGGGCGAGTTCGTCGCCTGGATCATCGGCTGGGACCTGGTGCTGGAATACGCCGTCGGCGCCGCCACGGTGGCCGTCAGCTGGTCGAGCTACCTGAACAAGCTGCTGGGCACGTTCGGGCTGGCGCTGCCGCCCCGGCTGTGCGCGTCGCCGTTCGAGGTCGTGCGCCTGCCCGGCGGCGGCACCGCGCCCGGTCTGGTCAACCTGCCGGCCGCGGTCGTGATCGTCGCCGCGTCGCTGCTGCTGATCCGCGGCGTCACCGAGTCGGCGCGGGTCAACAACGTCATCGTGGTGCTGAAGCTGTTGGTGATCGTCGCCGTGGTGGGCGTCGGCGTCGGCTACATCGACCCCGCCAACTACGTTCCCTTCATCCCGCCCAACACCGGCAGCTTCGGCCATTTCGGCTTCTCGGGCGTCATGCGCGCGGCCGGCACCATCTTCTTCGCCTATATCGGCTTCGACGCGGTTTCCACCGCGGCGCAGGAGGCCAAGAACCCCGCCCGCGACATGCCCATCGGCATCCTGGGCAGTCTGGCGGTATGCTCGCTGGCCTACGTGCTGTTCGCCGGCGTGCTGTGCGGCATGCTGAACTACCGGTCGATGCTGAACGACGCCTCGCCGGTCGCCTCCGCCATCGCGCTCACCCCGTATCCGTGGCTCAAGGTCGCGGTGACGGTCGGCATCCTGTGCGGCTTCACCTCCGTGGTGCTGGTGCTGCTGCTGGGCCAGAGCCGGGTGTTCTTCGCCATGTCCCGCGACGGCCTGCTGCCCGCCCTGTTCTCGGCGGTGCATCGGCGGTTCCGGACGCCCTGGCGCTCCAACCTGTTCTTCATGGTGCTGACCGGCCTGCTCAGCGCCTTCCTGCCGATCGCCCAGCTCGG
>CAXUBN010000251.1:0-4252 GCA_964249255.1 uncultured Acetobacteraceae bacterium
GTGCGGGCGCTGGGCGAGCGGGCGCCGGACACCGCCATGTTCAGCCTCGACTGCGGCGCCAACACCCAGTTCGCCGCCCGCCACGTCCGCCTGCGCGCCGGGCAGGGCTGGACCGGCTGCGGCACGCTGGTGTCGATGGGCTCGGCGCTGCCGCTGGCGATCGCTGGAGCGTTCGCCCATCCCGACCGGATGTCGATCGCCATCGCCGGCGACGGCGGCCTGGCCATGCTGATGGCCGAGCTGTCCACCGCCGTGCTGCACCGCCTCGACCTCAAGGTGCTGGTGCTGAACAACGACTCCCTGGGGGAGGTGCGGTTCGAGCAGGCCGACATCGGCAACCCGGAGTACGGCTGCGCGCTGGGCCACATCGACTTCGCCGCCTATGCCGAGGCGGTGGGCGCCCGCGGCTACCGCTGCGACCGTGCCGATCGGCTCGACGCCACCCTGCGCGCGGCCCTCGCCACCCCCGGCCCGGTGCTGATCGACGCCCTGGTGGACCCGGACGAACCGCCGCTGGCGCCGATGGATCTGCGAGTTTGACATGATGACAGGGACCCGAGCGACCGGAAGATACTCTCATGGATGACACCGCCCAACGCGATACCGCCGGCACGATCCTCGTCATCGGGGCCTCGCGCGGCATCGGCCAGGCGATGGCCGCGGAGTTCCTGGCCAGGGGGTGGACCGTGATCGGCACCGTCCGCGCCGGATCCCGGACCGAGCTGCACGATCTGGCCGACGATCATGGGCGCCGGCTGGAGATCGAGACGCTTGATATCGATGAACCCGACCAGATTGCGTCCCTGCGCGGCCGCCTATCTGGCAGGACGCTCGACATACTGTTTGTGAACGCTGGAACCACCGCGCACGACGAGCACGTGCGGATCGGGCACGTGGAGACGGCCGAGTTCATGCGTGTGATGGTTACCAACGCGCTCAGTCCGATGCGCGCCATCGAGGCGTTGCAGGACCTGGTGCCGGCGGGCGGCTTGATCGGCGCGATGTCGTCCGGGCAGGGCAGCATCGCGAACAACGAGACGGGGCTGCGAGAGGTTTATCGCGGCAGCAAGGCCGCCCTGAACATGTTCATGCGCAGCTTTGCGGCCCGGAACGGCGAGGCGCCGCGCGCAATGGTGCTGATGGCCCCAGGGTGGATCCGGACCGCCCTGGGAGGCCCGGATGCCCCCTTTGGTCTGGAGGAAACCATCCCCAAGGTTGTGGATGTGCTGCTTTCGCAGCGGCGGCAGAGCAGGCCCGGCCTGTGCTACCTCGACCGCGAGGGGCGGACCGTTCCCTGGTGACCGCTCGTCGGCATGAGCCGCTGCGGGATCGGCTTGGTCGGTTCTGGATCAGCCGTTGCGCGGGATGGGGCGTGGTTATCCCCTCGGATACGTAGCGTCCAGGACGCTGGACAGATACCTCTGCACGCCGGCGGTGGCGCCGGGGGCGGCCATCTCCAGCAGGCTCATGCCCTCGATGATGGACAGCAGCGCCGCCGGCCGCGCCGATTCGGGCCCGCCTGCGGGTGGGAGGAGCCGGCCCTCGATCCAGGCGGTCCAGGATCGCACCAGGGCGGGTCCGATCCGATCGTAGGGCGCCTCGCCCCGGGCGCCGCGGGCGATCACCTCCATCCACAGCCGCATGAACGGCATCACCTCCGGATCGCCGGCCAGGGCCAGCACGCCGGCGAGGAACTGGCCCGGTGTCACAAGCGGCCCCCCGCCGCGCGCGGCAAGCAGGATGGTCAGCCGAGCGTCGGCCTGCTCCAGCGCATCGGTAATCAGCCGGTCCTTGGTGCCGAAGTAGTAGAGCAGCATCCGGTCGCTGGTGCCGAGCCGCGCCGCCAGCCCGCGCAGCCCGACATCGCCGAGCCCCTCCCGCAGCAGCAGGGCGGCGATCTCGCGGGCCAACGCCGCACGCCGTTCGGTGCGTTCGGGGGATGCCGCGCGGTCGCCCACGAGATTCATGTAGCACCCGCTACACGCCGCATGCTATGAAAACGATACCGAAACGGGAAAGGGCCGACCATGCTGCGTCCCAGGCAGATCGTGATCTGCGGCTCCCTTGCCATCGCCTTCTGGGCGGTGGCGGCCCTGTGCATCCACCTTGATCCGGCCTCGGTCGGCAACGCCCTGCGCGGCGACCTCGGCTTCGTCGTCAGCATCCCGGTGTGCTGGCTGTGCGTCGTGCTGACCTGCCGCCTGGCCAGGCTGGAGCCGCATCAGATCCTGGCCGGTTGCATGATCGTGCTGGGCGACGCCATGCTGCTCGACGGCATCGCCCTGCGCTGGTTCCATGGCGCCTATTCACTCGACGACCGGATCGGCCGCCTGGGTGCGGCCTGGCTGCTGTGGGGCTATGGCCTGACCGCCTGGATCACGCTGTTCGTCGCCGCCCACAGGGCGCGCGGCTCGGGTCGGGGACAGGGGATGGCGCTGCGCCCGGCACCGGCCGGCTGACGCGACCGCCGGACCGCGCCGTCACCCAAGGTTACCCGAGCGGCTGCATCGCCGCCACCGTCCGCTCGAACGCCAGCTGCTCCGGTACCGGCGCCAGCTCGTCCACCGTCAGGAACAGCCTGAGCCGTCGTGCCAGCAGGCCCAGCCGCACGCTGGATGAGGCCCGTGCCAGGGGGATCGACAGCACCAGCCCGAATAGGAGCGGCGCCGCCCAGGGCAGCAGCGCCGGCCGTTCCAGCAGGATCAGGACGGCGCTGGCCGTGCCCGACGCGGTGTGCAGGGCGAAGCGCCGCGCCGCCTCGCGCCAGCCGACCGACCGATCGCCGCGCGGCGGCACGGTCCAGCCCACCGAGCGGCCGCACAGGGTGTTCAGCACGAACAAACTGATCGACAGCAGCATGATCGGCGCCAGCACCGTGCTGATCACCTGCTCCAGCAGCACGCTCGCGACCAGCGGGATACGTCCGCCGAACCCCGCCGCCAGCTCGCGCCGCAGCAGCGCCCGCCCCAGCCCGGCCAGCTTCGGCCCCAGCAGCAGCAGCACGGTGAGCCCGGCGCAGATCCAGGCTGCCTCCGACGACGGTGGCGATGGGTGGTGGCGGTGGCCGAACGGGTGGCCGTGCACCTGGCCGGACAACAGCAGCGCCAGGCTCAGCAGCAGGCCGATCGGCGAGGCCAGGTAGTACAGGACACCCATGCCGAGATGCAGCCGGCTTTCCGCCAGTAGCCCTGGCTCCCCCAGCAGCCGCAGATGCTGGAGGTTGCCCTGGCACCAGCGCCGTTCCCGCGCCAGGTGGTCGATCAGGTTGCTGGGCGTGGTCTCGAACGAGCCGTCGATGTCGGTAGCCAGCCCCACCTCCCAGCCGCCGCGCAGCAGCAGGGCGGCCTCGACCGTGTCGTGGCACAGGATCTCGCCACCCAGCGGCGGACGGCCGGACAGGGTCGGCAGCTGCGCGTGCTCCATGAACGGGCGGAGGCGCAGGATCGCGTTGTGGCCCCAGTAGGTGCCGCGCCAGCCCTGCCACAGGTGCTGCCCCCTGACCGAGAGCGGCGTGTTCAGCCGGGCGCCGAACTGCTGCATCCGGGCGAACAGGGTGGTGCCGCCGATCGGATACGACACCGACTGCAGCAGGGCGGCGTCCGGGTTGCGGCGCAGGGCGGCGATCAGGGCGCGGATGGCGTCGGCGGTCATGAGGCTGTCGGCGTCCAGCACCAGCGCGAAGTCGAACGCGTGCCCATGGTCCTGGCAGAACTGGTCGATGTTGCCGGCCTTGCGCCGGATGTTGGGAGTCCGCCTCCGGTAGGAGATGCCGACACCGGACGCCGACTGGCTGAAGGCCGGGAAGAACCGCGCCTCGATCCGCGCCCGTGCCGGGTCCTGCGTGTCGCTCAGCACGTGGAAGGACACGTTGTCCTCCGGCCCCAGTGCCTCGGCCATGACGCGCAGCGCCGCCGCCACCGGCTCCGGCGGCTCGTTGAAGATCGGCAGCAGGATGGCGGTGGACACCATGGATCGCTCGCGGTTGATCGGCCAGGCGGCGGCGGGACACGGGTCGGACCGCAGGGCGGAACCGGATGCCGACCGGGGGATCAGCCCGAGACCCAGGCCCAGGAACGGCCCCGACGCGCTGAGCGCGGTGCGGGCGAACGACAGCAGCAGCAGCACGAGGCAGAACGGCGCCAGCGGCCCGTCCGAGTTGGGCAGCGCCGCGGTGGCGGCCGCGAAGCCGAGCCCGCCCAGCAGCAGCGTCAGCCCGAGCAGCATCCAGGCGCGCGCCGGTTCCGGGGTGGCG
>CAXUBN010000252.1:0-4230 GCA_964249255.1 uncultured Acetobacteraceae bacterium
GCCTGGGACCAGTCGTCGGTGCCGCGCCGGGGAGCGGCGGCCGGCGCCGCCGGCTCCGGATCGACCGGTCGCGTGACCCGCCGGTCGATGTCCGGCAGCCGCATCGCCAGCATGCGGATCTCGGCATGGATATCGTCCAGCTGCGCCTCGAGCGCGTCGAGCCGACCCCGCGTCCCGAACACCGCGAACGGCATCAGCAGGAAGGCCAGGCAGAACAGGATCGCGACCACGATGATCGACAGCTGTCCCCACCAGGGGATCCAATCCGGCAGGGGCAGCGTCATCGGCATGCGGGATGATAGTCGGACGGCACGCGGCAGGCCAGGGTGAGGCGCTCCGTCCGGGACGCTACATGCCCAGCGCGCGGCGGTAGACGTCCAGCAGCGTTTCCTGTTCCTCGACGTCGGCCGGCTCCTGCTTTCGGATGCGGATGATCTGGCGGATCACCTTGACGTCGAAGCCGGCCGACTTCGCCTCGGCGAAGATGTCCTTGATGTCGGAGCCGAGCGCCTTGCGCTCCTCCTCCAGTCGCTCGATCCGCTCGATGATGCTGCGCAGCCGGTCCGCGGCGATGCCGCCGGTGTTGGACTTGGAGGAGCTCCCAGAGGGGCTTTCGGACGCGTCGTTGGCGGCCTCACCGTGTTTCGCGCCGCGCTCGGCTGCCTTCAGCATCGTGACCTGCCCTCCTCCTGCCCGCCCCAGCGACCGGCGAGGCCGGCGGGCTTACCTTGGCAGGATGCGGCCGGTCAACGACAATGGATGCGAGCGGACGGCACCGGGACAACGGCGTTCCCGGTCACAGCAGGAGTGGACCCATGGCCCCCGGCAATGCCCTCGAGAGCTTCGACTACATCGTGTTCGGAGCCACCGGCGACCTGACCATGCGCAAGCTGCTGCCGGCGCTGTACCACCGGTTCCGCGACCGGCAGATCCCGGACGATGCGCGGATCGTCGGCGCTGCCCGTTCGGCGATGTCCGACGACGAGTTCCGCGGCCGCGCCGAGGGGGCGCTACGCCGCTTCGTCAAGCCGGACGCGCTCGATGACGGGCTGGTGCGCCGCTTCCTGGGCATGGTGTTCTACGCCAGCGTCAACGGTGCCGAGGCCGAGAGCAGCTGGGACAACCTGACCCGGCTGTTCGGCGAGGTCGGCCAGGAGCGCATCCGGGTGTTCTACCTGGCGACGTCGCCGGACCTGTATGGCCGCATCTGCGAGAACCTGTCCGGGCACGGGCTGATCACCGGGGCGACCCGGGTGGTGCTGGAGAAGCCGATCGGCCACGACCTGGACTCGGCGCGCGCCATCAACGACGAGGTCGGCCGGCACTTCGACGAGCGCAGGATCTTCCGCATCGACCACTATCTGGGCAAGGAAACGGTGCAGAACCTGATCGCGCTGCGCTTTGCCAACCCGGTGTTCGAGCGGTTGTGGAACGCGGACGCGATCGACCACGTGCAGATCACTGCCGCCGAGACCGTCGGCGTCGAGGGACGCGGCGACTACTACGACCGGTCCGGCGCACTGCGCGACATGATCCAGAACCACCTGCTGCAGGTGCTCTGCCTGGTGGCGATGGATCCGCCCGGTTCGCTGGGCGCCGACGACCTGCGTAACGAGAAGCTGAAGGTGCTGCGTGCGCTGAAGCCGATCACGGCGGCCGACGTGCCGCGCGTCGCCGTGCGCGGCCAGTACGGCCGCGGGCTGGTCGGCGGCGAGATCGTGCCGGCCTATCTGGAGGAGCTGGGCGAGGGGCGGCAGAGCGATACCGAAACCTTCGTGGCGATCCGGGCAGAGGTGCACAGCTGGCGCTGGGGCAAGGTCCCGTTCTTCCTGCGCTCGGGCAAGCGGCTGCCGTCCAAGTTGAGCGAGATCGTGGTGCAGTTCCGCGAAACGCCGTGGTCGATCTTCCCGAACCGGCTGGAGCCGAACCGGCTGATCATCCGGCTGCAGCCAGAGGAGGGCATCCAGCTCTCCATCATGAACAAGGATCCCGGGCCAGACGGCATGGTTCTGCGCCAGGCCAACATCGACGTGTCGTTCGAGAAGGCGTTCTCCACCCGTTATCCGGATGCCTACGAGCGGCTGCTGATGGACACGGTGCGCGGCGACCCGGTGCTGTTCATGCGGCGCGACGAGGTCGAGGCGGCCTGGACCTGGGTCGAGCCGATCCTCAAGGCGTGGCAGGATCGGCCGGGCTCGCTTCACCATTACGGTGCCGGCAGCTGGGGCCCGGCCGCGGCGCACGACCTGATCAGCTCGACCGGTCACGCCTGGCACGAGGAGATGGAGTAGACCCCACCGCATGGACGTCGTGGCAGGCTGGCGCAGCATCCCGGTCGCCGCCGACCTGCGCATCCGTACCCATGGCGCGGACGCACCGATGCCGGCATGGGTCGCGGCCTCGGTGGCGTCCATCTGGGACGAGGAGCGCCGCCGCCGGCCCGCGCTGTTCAACGGCCGGGTGTTCTGCGCCGACACGATCGGCCACGACGAGATCGTCGGCCACTGGACCGAGTATCGCCGCGTGCTGGCGCAGGTCCGTCAACCGTCACTGTTCGAGGCGCTCGGCATCCGCTCGCTGGCGGTGAACGGCCTGATCACGTGCGCGGACGGGCTCGTGCTCGGGCGCCGGTCCGCCGATGCCGTTTATCTCCCCGGATACTGGCAGGCGGCCCCGGCCGGCAGCGTGGAGGCCGAACCCGGCGATGAGCCAGACCTCGACCGGCAGGTGCTGGTCGAGCTGCGGGAGGAACTCGGCCTGACCCCTGCCGACGTGACCGCGATGCGCCCGGTGCTGGCGATCGAGCATGCCGACACCCGCATCGTCGATGTCGGCTTCCTGTTGGAGACGCATCGGACATTTCGCGAGATCGAGCGGCTGCACCGGGCGGCGGGCAATACCGAGTACGACGACCTGCTGCTGATCGCCCCCGGGTCCCTGCGGGAGTTCCTGGCGCGCGATGATCCGATGCTGACCCCCTCGGCCCGGTTCCTGCTCCAGATCTGGGCCGATGACCGCCCGGGCGACGAGCTGCCGATCTCCCTCAGGCCGCATTCCTGAACGACGCGACGACCGCGTCCCAGAACGCCGGCAGGTCGTTCGGCTCGCGCGAGGTCACCAGCCCGCCATCGGTGATCACGGTTCGGCCCACCCGATGGGCGCCGTCGTTGCGGAGAGTCGTTCGCAGGGGTCGCGAGCACCACGATCCTGCATCCCGTCATGTCCGCCATCCCCATCGCTCCGGCGGTTGCGCGGGTAGAACCGGTGGGGAGATGCCCCGCTTCCCCGTCCGCCGATCATGGCGGCGAGGAAGCGGGCGGCACCGTCAGCTGAACAGGCCGCCGAGGCTCGCGTGCTCGATCCCGGTCAGGGTGATGGAACCACCGTTGGACAGCGCCACCACCGTGCTGGCGCCCCTCACCGAGACGCCGATCGCGGTCTCGTTGCTCAGCGACAGGTGGTCGGTGCCGACGCGGAAGCCGCTGATGGTGGCGTTGCCGCCATGCGAGCCGGCGAACAGGATGGCGCCGCTGCCGGATCCGATGGCGATGGCGTCGGTGCCACCGCCGCCCTGGATGGTGGCGGTGCCGGTGCCGGCGGTGATCGCGCTGCCGCCGGTCCCGAGTTGCACCAAGTCGGCGCCGGAACCCAGCTGCATGGTCACGGTGCCGCTGGAGTTGCCGCCGACCAGCGTTTCGTTGCCCGCACCCGCCTCCATCCAGGTGGAACCGCCGGACCAGCCGACCAGCACGTCGCCCCCGGCCGCGCCCTTCAGGTAGGTGAGGCCGCCGCCCGACTGCAGGTGGCTGTCGCCGGCGGTGCCGGCTCCGAACCAGCCGCCGCCCGAACCGGCCTGCACCGTGTCGGAGCCGGTCCCACCCAGCACCGCGGCCGCCCCGGCACCGCCGGTGAAGGCGAGGTGGCCGCTGCCGTTATAGACGGCGTTGATCGTGCCGGCCCCGCCGCCGGACACCGTGGCATCGCCGGTGGTGAGCGACACCGGGACGTTGCCGCCATCGACATCGAGGTTGCCGCTGCCGCCATGGACCGACGTGCTGCCGGCGCCGCCGTGAACCGTGGCCGAGCCGGCGCCCCCGTTGTAGTCGAGCGCGCCGCTGCCGGCGTAGATCAGCGTCGATGCGCCGGCATCTCCGCCGTTCACCGTGGTGGCGCCGGTGCCCAGCGCCAGCGTGCTGCTGCCGCCGGCATCGTAGGTGAGCCCGCCCGCCC
>CAXUBN010000253.1:0-4222 GCA_964249255.1 uncultured Acetobacteraceae bacterium
GACAGCGACTGCACCGGCATCGCCAGCGGCGCCTCCGGCGGCAGCGCCGGGCGCACGAGGCCGGGCCGGGAGCCGGGGCCGCCGGGGGTCAGGGCGTCCAACGATAGATCCAGGTTTCGGACAGCGGCGCCTGGTCGCCCATCAGCCGCCCATGCAGCTCGACCAGGCGCGCGGACCCGGGGATGAACTCGAAGGTGATGCGCCAGCCCGGCAGGAACGGGTTCGGCTCCACCACCACGTTGCGGATCTCGCCCACGCTGGCCCCCAGGTCGGCGTGCAGCCGGGCGTCGGCGCCGAGCGGCTTCAGGGCGTCGCCGGCGAAGTCCAGGATCACGAAGCGGCCCTTGCCGTCCGTCGTGGCGCCGATGCGGGTGTCGGCGACCCGCGCCAGCGCCGTGGCCCAGGGATTGTCCCGGCACCAGTGCATCCGGTACGTGAACGCGTACTCGCCGCCGGCCGCGAGCGGCGCCTTGGGACGCCAGAACGCGACGATGTTGTCGTTGACCTCGTTGGGGGTCGGCAGCTCGACCAGGTCGACCGCCCCCTCGCCCCAGTCGCCGATCGGCTCGATCCACAGGCTGGGCCGCTTCTCGTAGCCGAGCGCCAGGTCCCCGTAATCGTCGAACGCACGCTTCCTTTGCATCAGGCCGAAGCCCTTGGGCGTGTTGTCGCTGAACGCGCTGAACTGCAGTTCGACCGGGTTCGCCAGCGGGCGCCAGATCTGCTCGCCCCGCCCGGTCCAGACCGACAGCCCCTCGCTGTCGTGCGCGGCGGCGCGGGCATCGTCCACGTGCTGCCGGTCGTTGGCGTCGAAGAAGAACATGCCGGTGAGCGGCGCGATGCCGGGACCGGCGATGGCGCGGCGCGGGTAGAGCACGCTCTCGACGTCGAAGATGGTCTCGGCCCCCGGCCGGATGGTGAAGCGGTACGCTCCGGTGAGGGCGGGGCTGTCCAGCAGCGCGTGCACCACGACGGCATCCATGCCCGGCTGCGGCCGTTCCAGCCAGAATGCCCGGAACAGCGCGAACTCCTCGCCCTTGGGGTCGCCGGTGTTGTCGGCGAAGCCGCGTGCGGACAGGCCGTAGAGCTGACCCCGGGCCACGGCGCGGAAGTAGCTCGCGCCCTGGAACACGCAGATCTCGTCGTAATAGTCCGGCCGGTTGATCGGGTGGTGGATGCGGAAGCCGGAGAACCCGATCGGGTCGGGCACGCGCAGCCTCGGGTCGTCGTAGGTGAACTGGTCCGGGTCGTAGCCCAGCCGCGCGGCCTGCCCGTCCCGCACCTCGAAGATGTCGATCCGCGGCCGGTACAGGAAGCCGCGCGGCAGGAACTCGACCTGGAACTCGAGGCCCTGGCCGCGCCACAGCGCATCGTCCTTGCGGAAGCGGATGCCGCGGTACTGGTCGAAGTCCATGGCACCCACCGCGGCCGGCAGATGTTCGTCCGGGGGCTGGTACGGATGGCGGGCCATGGCCTGCGCGAGGCGGCGGACCGTGGCGCCGTCGAACGGACCGGGGGCCGGCAGCGGGTCGGATGCGCGGGCAAGGGTCGGATGCGGCACCAGCATCGCCGCAAGGGAGGCGCCCGCCCCCGTCCGAACCAGCTCGCGTCGCGACAGGACCATTCCAGTTCTTCCGGTTGGCGCGACGCCCCCCGGGGCACCGGCGCGCGGGGTGGTAACAGTGCCCCGGCGCCGTGGCAATTTGCAGGCAGGCGGTTGCCAAACACTTACCCCGGTACCCGGAACGTTCCGGGTTGATCTCCAAAAGCACGGCCTGTAGGAGTTGTTCCTGTAAACCCCGCACCGAAGCGGGGCTTACGAGCAGCGGGATCCCGGCTCCACATGGCGTTTCAACGATCCCGGTCCTTCTCCCGCCGCACCCTGCTGGCCTGCGTCGCACTGCCGATGCTGACCGGCCCGATCCGGACCGCGCGCGCCCAGACCGCGTCGCCGGCCTTGCAAACGGCGCCGGGCTTCACCGCGCTGCCGGAAACGCTCAGCAACCCGTCCAAGGGGCAGGCACCGCTGGCGATCCACACCGGCGACTGGGGCGTGTTCAACCGGCTCGACGGCTCGCCCGCCGGCTTCGGACCGGTCGCGCGCTACGGCGTGGCGCGCTGGGCGGAGGACTGGAATGCCCTGCGCAATCCCAGGCTCCGCGACGACCCGTTCGACGCGCTGAAGTTCATCCCGCTGAACGATGCCAGGGACATCTACCTCAGCCTCAGCGGCGAAAGCCGGTTCAGGAACTGGTTCGAGAACCGCCCCTTCCTGGGCCAGCAGAAGCCCAGCGACTCCGGCCGCACCACGCTGCGCAACCTGCTCGGCGCCGACCTCCACGTGGGCCCGCACCTGCGCGTCTACGGCGAGCTGGTCAACGGCGACGCGTTCGGCGAGCACGCCTACGGCTACAACGCCACCTACCGCACCCGGCTCGACGTGCAGCAGCTGTTCGTGGAGGCCAAGGCACGGCTGGCCGGCGCGCAGACCGGCGTGCTGTTCGGGCGCCAGGAGTTCCTGGACGCGCCGAACTACGTCCTTTACGCGCGCGAAACGCCGAACGTGCCGCTGTCCTGGAACGGCGTGCGCGGCTACGCGGTGTGGCCGCGGTTTCGGCTCGACGCGTGGGACTTCACCCAGACCAACACCACGCCGCCCGCCCTGTTCCACGACACCGAGAACTACAACGCCCGACTGTTCGGCGGCTACGCGTCCTATGCGCCGCCTGACTACCGGCTGGGGGGCCAGCCGGGCCAGACCTTCCTCGACCTGTTCTACATCGGCTACGAGCTGGGGGGCGCCCCGGCGGCGATCGCCACCGCGACCGGCACCCAGAACGGGTCCACCCTGCGCGACGACTACGGCACCCGGATCTGGGGCCGCGCCGGCCCAATTGAGTTCTCGCTCGGCGCCATCTACCAGGGCGGCCAGTTCCGCTATGCCGCCAGCACCCGCACCCGCGACGTGGTGGCCTGGGCCACCAACAACTTCGTCGGCTACCGCTTCGGGCACGTCTACAGCCGGCCGCTGTTCGGGCTGCAGGCGGACGTGTACTCCGGCGGCGATGACCGGCGCCGCACCGGCACCGAGGGCACCTACATCACGCCCTACAACCCGCAGACCAGCTACCTCGACACCACCACCTACTTCGCGCCGGGCAACCTGGTGAACATCGCCCCCACCGTGGAGCTGGTCCCCAGCGGCACGACGCTGCTGCGCTTCAAGGTGCCGGTGCTGTGGCGCGAGACCACCAACGACACGATCTACGGCTCGTCCAACCGCATCTACCCGTTCCGCGGCACCTTCAACGGCGGCTTCGTCGGCACGGTGCCGCAGGTGAACCTCGCCTGGCGCATCCTGCGCCACCTGATCTGGAACCAGGACCTCGCGCGCTACTTCGCCTCCCGCTCCATCGGCAAGGCGGGCGCGTCGAGCGGCACCTACTACCTGTCGACGCTGGCGTTCCGGTTCTGACCGGCGGCACGGACCGACACGCGAACCCGCATCCACGCACCGCGTTCGGCACCGCTGGGCCTCGAGAGGTGCCGGCTTGCCGTCCGATCACGTCACCATCCTGCCGATCCTGCTGTTCTCCCTGCTCGCCGGCTGCGCGCTGGAGGACAGCCACATCGCCGGCCGGGCGCCGCGCGCGCTGCAGGGCCTGAGCGAGCGGACGCTGGAGTCCTGCCTGGGCGCGCCCGACCAGCACGCGAGCTTCGGCAACACCGACATCCTGACCTACTACGCGACGTCCAGCAGCTCGACGAGCTACTCGGTGCCGATCGTGGGCGGGCTCGGCCTGTCCAACGGCGGCTACTGCCACGCCACCTTCACGATCGAGAACGGCGCCGTCACCCGGCTGCTGTACTCGGGCGAGAAGAACGCGACCCTGGCGCCCAACGCCTACTGCGCGCCGATCGTGCGCACCTGCCTGGCCTGGCTGGACGACCATCCGGGGGAATGCGCCACGGCCGCTCCTCCTGGCCGGCAAGGCCAGGCCGGCGTGCCCGCGGCCGCGGCACTGCCCGGGGTGCCACCCGGGGCCCCATCCGGCACGCCGCAGCCGCAATCCTCCACCGCCGGCTTCTCGGCCAACGTGCCGATGCCGACGCCGCGCTAGCGGCGGCCCGGTTCAGGCCGCGCGCCAACCCTCACCCGCCGTCACCGTCTCCTCCAGGACGGGGTAGACCGAGGTCCCGACCACCGAAACCTCGACCAGGA